>CAYYCU010000204.1:0-2500 GCA_964470415.1 uncultured Ruminococcus sp. | reverse complement strand
TGCCAATTTAAAAATTGCATTGTGCCGGCAAATAGGCAGTGCATGTTCCTGTATGTAAAGACGTAAAAGAGACGCCGTCTCAATTTTTCCGTACTCTACTACAAAATCCAATTCTTCCGGAACAGAAAACGGAGAAGCCGAAAAAACGGTTAAAAAGAGAAAATAAATGCCGTGTTCGTCTCGGTAAACCGCGCTGTCACAAAGGCAGTCAATGTTCAACAGACGTTTGCAAACGTTTAAGAGATATTCCAATCGTTCAAATCGGTAGGCACAGTCTTTGCGAAAACTTCCGCTTTGTTTTCTCTTCTTTACTTGTACCGCGCTTTTTTCGGGCGGAAGCAACGGAGGTGTTTTTCGGCTTGCTGAAGAATCGGAAGCCGCGGACTCCAAATGGCTGATAAACATTTCACATCCGCCTTCGCGTGAGGGAAAATACTGAACCGATAAATGCTCATCATCGGCATCAAAGTCGGTTTGCTTTCGTACTTCTTCCAGCAATAATCGAAATGATCGGTGCATCTGCACACTATCCTCTCCGAAGTTGTCGGTATTGAGTTCAAAGTGACACATATCCGTTGGGGTTAGCATGATTTTTAGTTTCCGGTTGCTGATTTTAATCAGTTCCATGCAATCAGTCACTCCTTTCATTACGCAAGCGGTGTAAACATCTCTTATTATATTATAGCCGAAAACAGAGAAAATGGAACCCCTAAAATTATGGTAATTTTCGTTGACGAAATTTTCGTTGACGAAAGGAAACAACTGTGTTATAATATGCATAGTAGAGGAGATTTTGTTTTGTAACTTATCTACATAAGCAGAAAAAGGAGAAAAGCAACATGCAACGGGTGATAGATGTCCAAACAATGCGTCACAGTGAAGCAATTGCAATTGCAGACAGAACGCCGAGCCGCGAGTTGATGCGCCGCGCAGGGGAGGGAATTTTTCAAAGTTATCCGTGGAAAGGCCCTTGTGCGATTGTTTGCGGAAGCGGAAACAATGCGGGGGACGGATATGTACTTGCCGCACTTTTGCATGACGCCAATATTCCTTGTACCGTTTTTCTTTTGTCGGACAGATTTTCGGATGACGGTTCCTATTATTACGAAAAATGCAAGGAAAAAGGCGTACAAATTCAAGCTTTTACGTCCGATACGGATTTTTCTGTCTATACCGAAATTGTAGACTGTATCTTTGGTACCGGCTTTTACGGAGCGGTGCAGGGGCTTGCCGCCACTGCAATTCATAAAATAAACAGGAGCGGAAAAACGGTTATTTCCGTTGATATCAACAGTGGATTGGACAGCAACAGCGGACTTTCCGCGCTTTGCGTAAAATCAACCCTTACCGTTTCAATCGGTTTTTACAAGAACGGGCATTTTTTAAATTCCGCAAAAGATGTGATAGGCAACTTGCATTGCGTTGATATTGGAATTCCGTTGCAAGGAGAATTTCGGAAGTTGCCCGAAGTTTCGGATTTGCGTTCGGTGTTAAAGCATCGCCTGCAAAATTCGCACAAAGGCAACTACGGTTACGTTTCCATTTTGGGAGGGTGTACAGAATATGCGGGAGCGGTAAAATTGGCAAACATCAGTTGTGCGGCGCTTCGTTCCGGATGCGGTGTTGCAAAGCTGATCATTCCGTCATCGCTGTTCAATGCGGTATCGCCGTTCCTTTTGGAAAGCACGTTGGCGCTTTTACCGGAAAAGGACGGGCATGCATTGTTTGATGCCGTTATGCTGGACCGTTTACTTGCCGGACAAAAGGCGTTGGCTGTTGGCATGGGGTGGGGAGAGTCCCCCGAAAACGCACGCTTTTTGGAGCACATTTTAAAAAATCATGCATTGTCTTTGGTAATTGACGCAGATGGATTAAACACCTTGGCTGCAATGGACAAAAACATTTTGTGCGAAACAAAGTGTAAGGTTTTATTAACACCGCATTTAAAAGAAATGGAACGCTTGAGTGGTTTGTCGCTCGCGAAAATTCAACAATCTCCTATTGAGAGTGCGGAAAATTTTGCAAAAAAATATAAGGTTTGCGTGTTGCTCAAAGGCGCATGTACCGTGGTAACCAATGGAGAAGAAACGTATTTGGTTCCTCGCGGCTGTTCGGGAATGGCAACTGCCGGCAGCGGAGACGTCTTATCCGGGATTCTCACCGGAATTTTCGGCTATTCGGATTTAACTCCTTTATCGGCTGCATGCGGTGCATATATTGCCGGGCGTGCGGGGGAGTTGGCACAGCAAGAAAACAATGCAATCAGTATGATTGCATCGGATACGGTTCGCTGTATCGGAAAAGCCATTTCGGAAATCATTCAATAAAAGGATAAAAATTGAATAACGGGTGCCGCTTTTCGGACAACGCAAAAAAGCCCGCAAGGTCACAGTTTTTTGTTGTGGCTTTGCGCGCTTTTTGATTATTTTTTATTCAAAATATAATTTAATTTATCGGAAAGTGCTGTGAAATCGGCAATATCCAGCCGTTCTCCTCGAAT
>CAYYCU010000203.1:0-2510 GCA_964470415.1 uncultured Ruminococcus sp. | reverse complement strand
AACGGAGAAAAAGGCCATCACAAGATAGCACACGAGCGCCGTGCCGAGGATCGCGTAATGGTCATTTTCGGCGTTTCTGAGCGCCGAGCGGAGCGCGAGCGCGAGCAGCACGAGAAAGGCGATGAGCGTCAGCACGCCCTGATCGACCAGAATACCAAGGTATTCGTTGTGCGCGCTCGTGATGGCGATCTGAACGGTCTCGCCGTTGCGCGTGAGGGAAAAGAGCGGCGCAAGCTCGCGCAGATAGAGCGTTCCGCAGCCGCCGCCGAGCAGCGGCCGCTCGGCGACGAGCGGCAGGAGCGAGCGCCAGATGCCGAAGCGCCAGGTGCCGAAGCTGTCGTCGTATTGTCCGTGCAGGAGCAGGTGCAGCTCGCGGAGCGTCTGCACCTCGCCCTGATACGACCACGCGAACAGAAGTGCCGCAGCGCCGAGCAGGAGCGTGAGTGCGCACATCGCCCGCTTTCGGCGCGGAAAGAGCAGCGGCAGGGAAAGGACGGCAGCCGCCGCAAGGCCGACGAGCGCGGCGGCGACCCGAAGCCGCCAAAGCGTCCACAGCGTCAGCGCGAGCGGGAGGAGCAGACGGAGCGACCGACGGCGCACGAGCGCGGCGAGCATCGCCGCGGCGCAGAGCGCAAGAAGAAAGGCCGTGAAGTCGATGTTGCCCGCGGTGCCGGCATAGAAGCCGAGATAGGCGCTGTCGCCGTCATAATAATTCAGCCCCGCGGGGTAGAGCCAAAACGGATTTTTCCCCGCAAGCTGGACGAGTACGAGCAGGTCGCATACCACGGCGCTCTCCGCCGCGGCATAAAGCAGGCGCATTGAGGGACGAAGATAGCGCGCGAGAAGCAGGAAGCAGGCGACATAGAGCGCAACGGTCAAAAGTCCGTCCCGCCGCGTACCGCCGAGCAGCACCGCCGAGCCGTAGGGAGAGAGGAGCGCGCCGAGGGCGGCGAGGGCGAGATAGGCGAGGGCGGCAAGGTTCACGCCCGCGCGGAGACGGATGCCGCGCCACGCGCCCGCGAGCGTCATGGCGAGCACATAGCCGAGCGAGAGGATGAGAAAAAGATGATATTTTCCCTCCATCATGCGCGCGTAGCCGCCGAGCGGAAGGAAGAGCGCGTAGACCGTGAGCAGAGTGATGGCGTAGAGCCGCGAGAGCTGCCCGTGCAGAGCCATGATGCCGCCTCCTTTCTCGAAAACTGTTTTCAGTATAGGGGCACGGGAACCTTTTGTCAAATTTTCCCGTCTAAAGGAATAAGCGCTTGACATAACAAGGTGAAGTTCGGTACAATAGAGCTACAAAGAGATAAAAGGAGGGCTTTTTCATGGAAGGTCGTCGTGTGGAACGCCGCGCGCCGAAGCGCAATCCGCTGTATGTGATGTTTTTGTGCCTGGTCGCGGCAGTGTTTGTGCTGCTGATCGTGGTGATCGTATTGGGGGCGAAGCTCGGCGCGGCAAACAAGTCGCTCGAGAGCGCCGAGACGCAGCTCGAAGAGCTCAAGGCACAGGTCGAGGAGCTGGAGAGTCAAAAGACGATCCTGGTAGAGCCGAACGAGCCGGACGATGAAAAGCTCGACGGTGAGGATACGCCCGCCGTTGACCCGAGCACCGTGTCAAGCGGCTCGCAGACAACGGACAAGACCGGTCAGACAGGCAAGAAGCTGGTCGTGGACTGGCTCGACCTCACGGGACACAGTGAGGTGACGATCCTGCCCGAAAAGCTCTTCAGCGACTATGCCACCTATTATACCACAGACGGGGTGAATCTGCGCGGCGGCCCGAGCACGAGCCACAGCAGGATACAGCTCGTCGATCAGGGGACGAAGGTCAAGGCCGCGGCAAAGGACGGCAATTGGACCTTTGTGTCTGTTGACGGCAAGTTCGGCTGGATCAGCTCGGACTATCTTGCGACCACGCCGCCCGTCGAGGCGACCTCGGGAAGCCTTCGGACGAACTGAGCGCGGAGCGGGAGGACGGCTTGCTGTCCATGCGAATGAAAACAAACCAGACAAAAAGCACCGGTATGCGCGCATACCGGTGCTTTTTCATCTCTATTTTCCGCAGCCGCCGCGGTCCTTGAGCGAGCAGGCGGACTGAAAGCCGCAGGCGTTGCACTTGTTGTTCGGGTCGCGGGCGACCGCGCCCGAGAGAAAGTCGAGCACGGCGCGCTCGGCTTCGCCGGAATAATGCGGAAAGAGCATGATGCCCGCCGCGGCAAGCGCGAGCTTCTCATCGCCGGACGGCCCGCCGCACAGCAGAGCGTCCACGCCGTATTGCTCAAGCCGGTCGACGGCCGATGCCGTGTCCGAACCCTCGCGGGAGACAAAAAAGCTGCGGACGAGCCTGCCGTGATCGTCCTCGAAAAACTGAAAGCCCTCGCTTTCGGTGCAGGAAGCGGCGACCGAGCCGCCGAGAACGGGTACTGCGATACGCATGGAAAGAGTCCTCCTTTATCGTTTTGACGGGAAGCGCTCGACGGCGCGGATGGCGCGCAGAAGATCGTCGAGCGT
>CAYYCU010000202.1:0-2528 GCA_964470415.1 uncultured Ruminococcus sp. | reverse complement strand
CGCGCGCCATGTCCGCATCGGTGCAGGCGAGAGCGAGCGTGTCACCGGCGGTCTCCAGCAGCGCCGCGGCGCGGTCGGCAGCGGGAAGCGCGGCGGTATCGCCGCGAAGGATCTCAACGGTCATCGCGCTCACCTCGCGAGATACGCGCGGCACTTCACCTCCGCGTCGTGCGCGAGCCGCTCCTCGTCCACGGTGACGAGAGCGCCGTGCGCGACGGTCACGCGACCGTGGACAACGGTGTAGTCCACCGCGCCGCGCACACCGACGGTCGCGAGCACGCTCTTGGGGTCGAAGGTCGAGCCGACCAGCTCGAGACGGCGCGCGTCGATGAGGAAGAGGTCGCAGCACTTGCCGACGGCGAGCGAGCCGAGCTCGTCTGCGCGCCCGAGGAGCCGCGCGCTGCCGCGCGTCGCCATTTTCAAGACCTCGTAGCCGCTCGGCGCGTTCGCGCTGGAGCAGAGCCGATGGAGCAGGTACGCGACGCGAAGCTCCTCCATGAGACTGGAGCCGTCATTCGAGGCGGAGCCGTCCACCGCAAGCCCGACGGGCACGCCGAGGGCGAGCATTTCGGGAACACGCGCCACGCCGGAGGCGAGCTTCATGTTGGAGATCGGGCAGTGCGCCACGCCGGTCTGCGTTTTGGCGAGGACGCGAAGCTCCTCGTCGTTGAAGTGGATGCCGTGGGCGAACCACACATCGTTGCCCGTCCAGCCGAGGCGCTCCATGTACTCCAGCGGGCGCACGCCCTCGCGCGCGAGCATGAAGCGCTCCTCGTCCTTCGTCTCGCACAGGTGCGTGTGGAGCCGCACACCGTACTGCCGCGCGAGCACGGCGCTCTCGCGGAGAAGGTCAGCGGAGACGGAGAACGGCGAGCAGGGCGCGAGCGCGACGCGATGCATCGCACCGAAGGAGGCGTCGTGATACCGCTCGATGCAGCGCGCGCTGTCGCGCAAAATTTCGTCCACCGTCTGCACGACGCTGTCCGGCGGGAGACCGCCGTCCTTTTTAGAAAGATCCATGCTGCCGCGCGAGGCGTGCATTCGGATACCGAGCGCGTCCGCCGCCGCGAACTGCGCGCCGAGCAGATCACCGGCGCCTGCGGGGAAGACATAGTGGTGGTCGAAGCAGGTCGTGCAGCCGTGCTTCATCAGCTCGCCCATGCCGGTGAGCGACGAGAGGCGGACGACCTCGCCGTCGAGCCCCTTCCAGATCTCATAGAGCGCACGGAGCCAGTCGAACAGCTCCAGACTCTGCACCTCGGGGAGATTGCGCGAGAAGACCTGATAGAGATGATGGTGCGTGTTGATGAGCCCGGGGTAGCAGAGCATATGATGCCCGTCGATCACCTCGTCCGCCGCATGGGGGAGCTGCGCGCCGATGGCGCGGATGATGCCGTCCGAAGCGTAGAGGTCGACATTTTCGTAGACGCGATCCTGCTCGTCGCACGAGACGAGCGTGCGGAGGTTTTTGATAAGAAGAGTTGACATAATATATTCTCCTTTGCCGCCGCGCGGCATTTTGAGGAAAACAAAAGCACCCGATGGGTGCTTTTGTTTCTGCTTCGTTCAGCGCTCCTCGCGGAAGTAGTTCAGACCCAGCGAAGCGGGCGGCTGCTTTTCCTTGTTGTTGCGCATACTCGAAATGATGAGCACGATGACCGTCACGACATAGGGCAGGATCTTGTAGAGCTGCGTCGGGATGAAGGCGATGACAAGGCGCAGATACAGGATCATCAGCGCGCCGAAGAGGACACTGCCCCAGATCGCATTGAGCGGACGCCACAGGCAGAAGATGACCAGCGCGACGGCGAGCCAGCCGACGCCGGACAGACCCTCGTGGTTCCACACGCCGCCCGCGATGGTCATGATATAGACCATGCCGCCGACCGCGCTGATGCCGCCGCCGATGACGGTCGCGAGGTACTTATAGCGCGTGACATTGATGCCCGCGGCATCCGCCGTGGCGGGGCTTTCGCCGACGGCACGGAGGTAGAGACCGCTGCGGGTCTTGTTGAAGTAGAGATACATCGCGACGGCGCAGAGCACGGCGAGATAGAAGAAGAAGCTGTTGCCGAAGAGGATGCCGCCGACGAGGGGGATATCCTGCAAGGACTGCGGGAAGGGCGGGTTCTGGAAATAGCCCTTGAGCATATTGCTCACGGAGATGTAGCCGTTCTCGCTCACGCGCATATACTCGCCGATGAACTGACCGATGCCCGTGCCGAAGATGGAGAGGGCAAGACCGGTGACATTCTGGTTCGCGCGCAGGGTGACGGTCAGAAAGCTGAAAATCAGCGAGGCGATGGCACCGGCGAGGAAGGCGCAGAGGATGCCGATGATAACGGCGAGGAAGCCGTTGGGCGCGGAGGCGAACTTCTCGTAGTAGTACACGCCGCCGAGACCCATCGCGCCGCCCATGAACATGATACCCTCAACGCCGAGGTTGAGGCTGCCGGACTTCTCCGTCAGGATTTCGCCGAGCGTACCGAACAGCAGCGGCGTGCCGTAGGTGATGGCGGCGATGATGA
>CAYYCU010000201.1:0-2551 GCA_964470415.1 uncultured Ruminococcus sp. | reverse complement strand
AGGGTGGAGATATCCGTCCCGCGCAAGTCCGCCTGCGGACACGACTGCGAGAGCTGCGCGGGCTGCGGCATGAACGGCTCGTCCACGCACGCGGTGGCGCAGGACCCCATCGGTGTACAGGTGGGACAGAAGGTCGTGGTCGAGAGCGGGAACAACGGACTGTTCCGCGCGATGCTCCTTGTCTATATGGTGCCGGTCGTGCTTTTCTTTCTCGGCTACTTCTGCACCTATGCGCTCTCGAGCGAGGGGCTTCGCTATGCCATTGCCATCGCGGCCTTCTGCCTCGGCATCCTGCCCGCGGTCGCTTACGACCGCAGAGTGAAGCGGCGGGGCGGGCTGGTATTCACCGTGAAGCAGACGCTGTAGGATGTTCGGTTATGTCCTCCCGTCGGAAAGACGGCTGAACGAAGAGGAGAAGGCGCGCTTTCGCGCGGTCTACTGCGGCCTGTGCCACACGCTGGGAGAGCGCTACGGCTTTGCCGCGCGCTTCCTGCTCAATTATGATTTTACGCTCCTTGCCGTCCTCCTCTCGGAGGGGGAGGAAACGGCGTGCGATGTACGGCGCTGCGTGGTGCATCCCTGTCGGGGCTGCACGGCACAAAGCCCGACGAGCGCGCTCGAGGCCGCGGCGGACCGCAGCGTCATCCTCTCGTGGTGGCAGCTTCGGGACCACATCGCCGACGACGGCTTTTTCTCCGCGCTCCCGTATCGGCTTGCCGCACTTGTGCTGCGTCGGGCCTATCGCGCCGCGGCGGACAGGCTGCCGCGCTTTGACGCGGCGGTGCGGGAGCATCTCACGGCGCTTGATGCGTTGGAGAAGTCGTGCTGCGCGTCGATCGACGCGGCGGCGGAGCCGTTCGCGGCGCTGATGGCGGACGCGGCGGCGGACCTCTCAGGCGAGCGCCGACGGCGCGCCCTGAGCCAGCTCCTCTATCACCTCGGGCGATGGATCTATCTCATCGACGCGGCGGATGACTTTGAAAGGGACGCGCGCAGCGGCAGCTACAATCCCCTGCGCTATCGCTATCAAAACGAGAGCGGACAGCTCACGCAGGACGATCGGCTCGCGCTTGCGCAGACGCTGGATGCCTCCGTCGAGCACATGGCGGCGGCCTACGCGCTGATGGATTACGGCGTATGGACGCCGATTTTGGACAGTATATTTTATGAGAGTCTTTACGGCATCGGAAACGCCGTTTTGAACGGGACCTACCGCCGCCGCAGACGGCTGCGGCGCGAACAAAAGAAGGAAAAACACGAGGAAGCACTATGAACGATCCCTACCAGGTATTGAATGTATCCCCCTCCGCTTCGGACGAGGAGGTCAAAAAGGCGTACCGTGATCTGGCGAGGAAGTATCATCCCGACAATTATCACGATAATCCGCTCGCCGATCTCGCGCAGGAGAAAATGAAGGAGATCAACGAGGCCTACGATCAAATTCAAAAGCAGCGCAAGCTCGGCGGCGCGGCGCAGCAGCAGAGCTATTACGGCACGACGCGCAGCGGCTACACGAGCGCCGACCCCACCATGCAGCAGATCCGCATGGCCATCGCCCGCGGCGATATCTCGCAGGCGGAGCGGATGCTCAATGCCGTGAGCGACCACGGCGCGGAGTGGAACTTCCTCATGGGCAATGTCTGCTATCGGCGCGGCTGGATGGACGAGGCAAAGCGGTATTTTGAAACGGCGTGCCGGATGGACCCCTCGAATCCCGAGTATCGGCAGTCGCTCGCGGCCTTCCAGAATCGCGGCTACCGGCCCGAGGGCTACGGAGGCTTTTCCACAAGCTGCGGCGGGGGAGACGCCTGTACGAACTGGTGCATGGCGGCGCTGTGCTGCAATCTGATGGGCGGCGGAGGCTATTTCTGCCTGCCGTGTATGTTCTGAATATAAGGAGGGAGCGCAATGGTCAAGAGCATGACGGGCTACGGAAGAGCCCGAGAGATGAAAAACGGACGGGATATCACCGTAGAGGTGAGAAGCGTCAACAACCGCTATCTCGACTGTACGGTCAAGCTGCCGCGCGCGTATATCTTTGTTGAGGATGCGGTGAAGGCGCGGGTGCAGAAGGCGGTCTCGCGCGGAAAGGTCGATGTGTTCGTCACCATCGACTCGACCGGTGCGGACGAGGCGGTCGTCAAGCTCAACCGTCCGCTTGCCGAGGGCTACTATAAGGCGCTTTTGGAGATCGCCGAGGTCTGTGCGCTCGAGGGGAGCGCGAGTGAGATCAGTGCCGCCGCCATCGCAAGGTTTCCCGATGTGCTGACGGTCACCAAGGCGGAGGAGGACCTCGAGGCCGTCGCAGAGGATATCTGCGCGGTGCTCGACAGTGCGCTTGCCGCCTATAACCGGATGCGCGCGACCGAGGGCGAGCGCCTTGCCGCCGACATCGGCGGACGGCTCGACACCATCGAGCGCCTCACCGGAGAAGTCGAGGAGCGCTCGCCGCAGACGGTCGCGGAATACCGCGCGCGCCTGACGGCGCGGATGCAGGAGGTGCTCGGGTCCACCACCATCGACGAGGGACGCATCCTGACCGAGGCGGCCA
>CAYYCU010000200.1:1480-2559 GCA_964470415.1 uncultured Ruminococcus sp. | reverse complement strand
TTCGCCCTCTGCGGAGGGCGAGGAGGCCTGCGCGGCCTCCACTGCGCAAGCTTTTAAAAAAGCTTGAGCAAAACTTTAACAGCGGGCGAAAACTTTTAAAAGAAACCGCACATCGCCCTGACTGCGCCTAACATCAGGCATAGCAAAATCCCAACCGCAGTCGGCAGCACCGCGGCAACTACCGTCCATTTGAAACTTCCGGTCTCTTTCTTTACCGTGAGCAGCGTGGTGGAACAAGGCCAGTGAAATAAAAAGAAAATTAAAACGGATGCGGCTGTCCATGCCGTCCAACCGTTCGCCGTAAACAGCTCCCGCATCTGCCATAAGCTGTCAAATTCGGTCAGACTTCCGTTCGCCAAATATCCCATGATGATAATCGGAATGACAACCTCATTGGCGGGAAATCCGAGAATAAACGCCATTAAAATTACACCGTCCATGCCAAGCAGACGCGCAAAAGGATTGAGAAAATCCGCACAGTGCCCAAACAGCGTGTTGCCGCCGCAGGAAATGTTTGCCATGAGCCAAATCAGCAGCCCCGCAGGCGCGGCAATCGCCGCCGCACGCCCCAACACAAAAACGGTGCGGTCCAATACCGAACGCACCAAAACCCTGCCGACTTGCGGCTTGCGGAACGGCGGAAGCTCCAACGTAAAAGAAGAGGGCATGCCCCGTAAGAGGGTTTTGGAGAGCAGTTTGGTAACGGCAAAGGTCGCAAAAACGCCGAGCAAAATCAGCGCAATGAGCCACAGTGCCGCGAGAAAAGACGCACGGACACCGCCCGAAAGTCCGACAAAAAAGATTGTCAAAATGCTGATCAGCGCAGGGAAACGGCCGTTGCATGGCACCAAACTGTTGGTTAAAATTGCCAACAGCCGCTCCCGCGGAGAATCAATAATGCGGCACCCCACTACGCCCGCCGCATTGCATCCAAAGCCCATGCACATGGTCAGCGCCTGCTTTCCGCAGGCGTTACAGCATTGAAAAGGGCGGTCCAGCGTGTAAGCAACGCGGGGGAGGTAGCCGGCGTCCTCCAGGAGCGTAAACAACGGGAAGAAAATTGCCATTGGCGGCAACAT
>CAYYCU010000200.1:0-1380 GCA_964470415.1 uncultured Ruminococcus sp. | reverse complement strand
TGCAAATCCAGCGCATTCAAAAAAGCGGAAAGCGTTTTTTTCTTTCTTGCCACGGTTTCCACCACGGGAACGCCGAGCTGTTGCTCCAGTGCTTTTTTGTCAATGTGAATCTTTTTCCGCTTTGCCTCGTCAATCAGATTTACGCAAACCACAACGTTTGGCGTGGCTTCCAAAATTTGGAGCACCAAGTTCAAGTTGCGTTCCAGGCAGGTGGCATCGCATACGGCGACCACCGCATCGGGTTCTCCAAAGCAAATAAAATTGCGTGCGACTTCCTCTTCTGCCGAATGTGCCAACAGGGAGTAGGTTCCGGGAATATCTACAAACACATAGCCGTGCGCATCGGTTTTGCAGTACCCCTGCGCGTTGGTAACGGTTTTTCCCGGCCAGTTTCCCGTATGTTGATTCATTCCCGTCAGCGCATTAAAAAGCGTGCTTTTTCCAACATTGGGGTTGCCCGCCAAGGCAATCACGCGGTCGTTGGCGTCATGCTTTTGCACGGCGGCTTTACGGTCTGCCGCCATGTATCCAACGGAGTTTTTTGTCAGTCCCATGATTACTCGCTTTCCGCCTTTCGGCAGACGGCAATTTTTTTGGCATCCTCGCGGCGAATGGCAATTACGGCACCGCGTATCCAATAAGCGGCGGGATCTCCCAGCGGGCTTTTGCCAATGCATTCCACGGTTGTGTTTTCTATCAAACCGATGTCCTGCAAGCGGCGTCTCATAGCCGGTTCGCTGAAAAGCGCGGATACCGCGGCGCGCTCTCCAATCGATAATTCATGCAAAAAAAGCTGTTGCTTCATAATCAGTCCGTCCTTTCGGTGCAATGCTTTTGCTAACAGTTTACGCGCTGTTTCGACAAAGGGTTACAGGGGGACTGTCGGATTGTGAAAAATGAAATTTTTCGGAAAAAGTAAAAAAAGGACTTGATTTTTGCAAGCCGGTGTAGTATAATGTTAATGCATTCCGAAAATCGCACATTTTCGGGGCATGTTTTGCAAGCGGAAGCATAGCTCAGTTGGTCAGAGCGCACGGTTCACATCCGTGAGGTCGCAGGTTCGAGCCCTGCTGTTTCCACCAGCGGCAAGCTGCCGCACCCAATTATCGTTTGCGTGCAGTGAAATGCCGAGCTTCATAAACAAAAACCGCCTTTTGGGCGGTTTTTTGCTTTATGGGGAAGAGATGTCGAAAAGAAAAAGGTTCAATACTTTTCGTATCTAATCTTTTGTGTCTTTTTTAATATGCTCCTCTAACTCAAGCATATATTTATCAAAATCAGACACAAATAATTTATCTTGTATGACTCTATACTTTTCAAATTCGGTTTCAGCATGAAGTTTTGCAATTTCATTAGAAACTTTACCGGCATCTTTCAACA
>CAYYCU010000199.1:0-2577 GCA_964470415.1 uncultured Ruminococcus sp. | reverse complement strand
AGCAGGATTGATGTGGTGACCAAAGGTGAAGAACGGAAAAATCCAGATCCAAATGTGATCCATCCGATTGCAGGATATGACAAAGAAATATATAATATATAAGGTATCTTTTCTCCCTTTGGTCGAAAAGCCTATTTTTTCAATATGCAAACAGGTCGGCTCGTATCATACAAGCCGACCTGTTTTTATTTGTCTTGATTCGCCGTCAGGAAACAACGGCAACATCATCATTTGCGGGCACTTGCTCATTGCAATGCACACCCACACCGCGGTAGCAATCCATGCCGGTTCCGGCAGGAATCAACTTACCGATAATGACATTCTCCTTAAGTCCGAGCAAACGGTCTACCTTGCCGCGAATTGCCGCCTCGGTGAGAACCTTTGTGGTTTCCTGGAAAGAAGCCGCGGACAGGAAGGACTCTGTCTGAAGCGATGCTTTTGTAATTCCCAACAGCACCGTGCTTGCGGTTGCAAGCGTCAAACCTTCCTCACCCGCTTGCATACGGGCGGAAACCGCATTGTTTGCTTCCTCAAATTCAAGCATATCCACAACAGAACCAACCAACAGCTCTGTGCTTCCGCTCTCCTCCACGCGCATCTTACGCGTCATTTGACGTGCAATAATTTCTACGTGTTTGTCATTGACATTACACGACTGCGAACGGTAAACCTTTTGAATTTCTTTAATCAGATACTCGTAAACCGCATCCAATCCCAAAATTCTCATAATATCGGCAGGCGCCTTATTGCCCTCGGTTAATGCCTCGCCAACCTCCAAATGCTGCCCTTCGATAATGGCGAGCTTGGTTCCGTAAGGAATCTGATATTCCTTTACTTCGGGAATTACGCCCTCCGGTTGCTCCGCATCCGGGTGAATGGTAACCGTATGAATATTGGCGGTCTCTGCCATACCGATGTGTGCGGTTCCTCTGATTTCGGACATCACGGCAGCCTTTTTGGGCTGACGTGCCTCAAACAATTCTTCTACACGAGGCAAACCTTGTGTAATATCTGAACCTGCAACACCGCCGGAGTGGAAGGTTCTCATCGTCAACTGTGTACCGGGTTCGCCGATAGACTGTGCCGCAATAATACCAACCGCTTCGCCAACATTAACCAGTTTGCCGTTTGCAAGGTCCGCTCCGTAACAATGTGCGCAAATACCCTGTTTTGCATGACACTGGATAACCGTACGAATATGCACACTGTGAATGCCTGCTTTTTCAATTTGCTCCACAACATCCTCGGTAATCATTTGGTCATCATCCAAAATGACCTCACCGGTTTCGGGATGTGTAATCGGTCCCATGGTAAAGCGGCCGATGATACGGTCTGCCAAAGGCTCCAGGACATTCTTATCCTTTTCATCGACAATGTCGTTTACCCATGCGCCCTTTGTGGTGTCGCACTTCACTTCGCGTACAATTACTTCTTGAGAAACGTCTACCAGACGTCTGGTCAAATAACCGGAGTCTGCCGTACGCAACGCGGTATCCGACAAGGACTTACGGGAACCCTTTGCTCCCATAAAGTATTCCAAAATATTCAAGCCTTCACGGAAGTTGGATTTAATCGGAATTTCGATGGTACGTCCGTTGGTTGCAAACATCAGTCCGCGCATACCTGCCAACTGACGCATCTGTGCCACGGAACCGCGGGCACCGGAATCCGACATAATCTTAATCGGGTTGAACTGGCTGAAGCTATCCTGAAGTGCCGCGGTGACATCGTTTGTGGTCTTATCCCAAAGCTTAATGACCGCATTGTAGCGCTCCTCATTGGAATACAAGCCCTGGCGATAGTAGCCGTTGAGGACATCCACCTGCTTTTGCGCCGCCTCAATCAAAGCCGGTTTCTCTTTCGGAATGGTCATATCATAAACCGAAATAGAGAAGGAAGCGCGGGTGGAATATTGATAGCCCATTGCCTTAATATCGTCCAACATCCGCGCGCAAACGGCCGGACCGTTATTGCGGATACAACGGTCGATAATTTGACCGAGTTGCTTTTTCTTTATAACAAATTCAACTTCAAGCTTGAACAAATTCTCCGGCTTGCTTCTGTCAACAAAACCGAGGTTTTGCGGCAAGGGGCGATTGTAAATCAAACGGCCGAGCGTAGTCTCGATTACAGATGACTTCATCTCGCCATCAATTTCCTTGAACACGCGCACATGAATTTTGGCATGCAATCCCAGCACACCGTTGCGGTAAGCACACATTGCTTCGTTAAAGTCACGGAAGCAACCGCCCTCGCCGGGTTCTCCGTCTTTTTCCATGGTCAAGTAATACGATCCGAGAATCATATCTTGAGAAGGCACGGTAACAGCCTTACCATCCATAGGCTTTAAGAGGTTGTTTGCGGAAAGCATTAAGAAGCGTGCTTCTGCCTGCGCCTCTGCGGAAAGCGGCACGTGTACGGGCATTTGGTCACCATCAAAGTCCGCGTTAAACGCAGGGCATACCAACGGGTGCAATTTAATGGCTCTTCCCTCTACCAGTACAGGTTCAAAAGCCTGGATAGACAAACGGTGCAATGTAGGCGCACGGTTAAGAAGCACGGGGTGCTCCTTAATGA
>CAYYCU010000198.1:0-2614 GCA_964470415.1 uncultured Ruminococcus sp. | reverse complement strand
AATACCGAATTTATGCCGAAAAAACAGGTGTTGCACACCGGAAAGGAAAAAGAATGTTTGAAAACAAGAAAAAATTTGCACTTTGGGTATACCCCGAAACATTGGAAAATGTAGGCAGAATATACCGTGAAGATAACTGCGGCAGTAAATCCGAATTTATAGAAAAAGCGGTTAATTTTTATATCGGTTATCTTACAAGCAAAGATGCAAACAATTATCTGCCGAGTGTGGTGACATCCACTCTCAAAAGTATTGTCGCCGAAAGCGATACCAAACAAAACCGAATGATGTTCAAGTTTGCGGTGGAACTTGCCATACTGCAAAATCTTGTTGCCGCATCACAGGATATTGATCCTCTGTCACTTGAAAGATTACGAGGAGAATGTGTAAAAGAAGTTAAACGGCTGAACGGCGGATTTTCTTTTGAAGATGCACTCACTTGGCAGAAAGGCTAATGAATGGCAAAACTTATTACCAAGTTCAAATATCTGAAAGCGAATGAAAAAACAAACATAGGCGGATATGCAAAATATATTGCTACCCGTGAAGGTGCCGAAAGGATTGACGAATCATATAAACTGCAACCGTCTTCATTAAAACAAAAACTGTTAATAGAAAAAATAATAAAAGACTTTCCCGACAGCCGTGAAATGCTTGAATACGAAGATTATCTCGAAAATTCGACAGTCGGTAATGCATCCGAATTTATTACCCGTGCATTAGAAGATAATGCGTATGAAGTAATGAATACCAAAACCTATGCCGACTATATAGCCACTCGTCCGAGAGCCGAACGGTTCGGTACACACGGTTTATTTACGGATGACGGAAAACAGGTAAAACTGAAAGAAGTATCAAGAGAATTAAATTCATATAACGGAAATATATGGACGGTTATTATTTCACTTCGCCGTGAAGATGCGGAAAGGCTTGGATTTAATAACGGAAACCGTTGGCGAGATATGCTCCGTACACAAACCGCCGCACTTGCCGAAAACTTTAAAATACCGCTTGGTGATCTGAAATGGTATGCCGCTTTTCATAACGAAAGCCATCATCCGCACGTGCATCTTATGGTGTATTCTTCCGAAAGTTACAAACCGTATTTGTCACACAAAGGTGTTATGAATTTAAGGTCTGCACTTGCAAAAGATATTTTCGCACAGGACTTGCTATGTGTGTACGAAAAGCAAAACAAATACCGAGATGATTTGCGTTTGCACAGTCGTGAAATTATATCCGAAATAATTTCGAAAATAAATAACGGAGTATATGACAATCCGAAAATCGAAGAAATGCTTTTACAACTTGCAGACCGCCTTTCAAGAACAAGCGGTAAAAAGCAATACGGTTATTTAAAATCCGATGTTAAAGCGATTGTGAATAATATAGTGACCGAACTGTCTGATGACGAACGGATTGCCGCACTCTACGATTTATGGTATGAGCAGCGGGAACAAATTCTAAAAATATATACGCAGGATTTACCGAAACGAATTCCGCTTACGGATAACAAAGAATTTAAATCAATAAAAAATACGATGATTCGGGAAGCGATGAATATTGTTTTAGAACAAGCCGTAACGGATGAAATCGATGAAGATACAAATATATCCGATGATACCGCCGAGCCGAAACCTTCGGAAGAAGAAATATTTACCGAACAAGAAAAAACAAGTCGTATGTGGCAATTATACTTTAAGGCAAAAGAACTGCTTGATACGGAAAGTGAAATTTACGATCCGAACGATGCAGTAAAACTGTTGATACAATCGGCGGAACTCGGATGTTCGGTTGCAAAATACCGTTTAGGCAAAATGTTCTTGAGTGGTGATGATGTTCCTAAAAATACCGATTATGCTTTATCCTGGCTTGAAAGTGCGGTGGTAGACGGCAATCAATATGCCGAATATCTGCTCGGCAAAACCTTACTTAAAGGTATTGACACCGAGCAAGATGTTATTCGTGCGGAAGAATTATTAAAACGCTCTTCGGTACAGGGCAATCGCTATGCAAAATATACTCTCGGCAAGGCTTACCTTGACGGAATATATTTACCGCAAAACACATGGGAAGCACTTCGGTTATTACGGGAATCTGCCGACAGCGGCTTTGATGCCGCAGAATATTTATACGGCAAACTGTTATGCAAAGGCGAAATTATTCCGAAAGATATTCAAAAAGCGATTATATATCTTGAACGGGCGGCGAATAAAAATAATCCTTATGCATCTTATCTTGCCGGTAAGTTAAGACTTACGGAAGAAGAAATTAAAGATATACCGAAAGCAATTAAAAATTTTGAGATTGCGGCAAAAAACGGAAATTCTTTTGCCGAATACCGTCTCGGAACGATATATCTGTATGGCAAATATGTTGAGCGTGATTACGATAAAGGCGTAATGTATCTTAATTTGTCCGCCGAACACGGAAATCAGTATGCGAAACAACTGTTGCACAGTATAAAAACAAACGGAAATTACTATGCCGCACTCGGTTCGCTTCGCTTACTGCAAAGCCTTGCCAAAATAATTCAAAACCGTTTGGAAGATGACAAAAAGGATAGACACTGTATTGACAGAAAACTCAAACGCAAAATCAATGAGAAAAAACA
>CAYYCU010000197.1:0-2649 GCA_964470415.1 uncultured Ruminococcus sp. | reverse complement strand
CGTCGTTTGAAAGGTTGCTCATTTCGCCGAGAAACAAGAAGTCGGTCACGCCCGCACTCTCGACGAGAGAGCGCACCGAGCCGTTGTAGTAGCGCAGGTCGAGCATGATGATATTCTCGTAATCCGCGGTCAGAAACGGCGCAAGGGAGTTTGCAAACGAATCCTTGACGACGAGCAGCGTCTTGCCGTTTTGCGCACCGCCTGAGATGAGCATTTGCGCCTTGTTGCCGCCGAAGAATACGGTGTACTTGTCTTTCTCACTCAGCGACGCCATGTTGTAAACCTCGATGTCCTCACCGTCGGCATAGACCGAAACGCCGTCGCTCACAGGGGCGATATACACGCTGTCGGGCTTTGCCGCGGCATCGAGCGTTTTCGAGTAAGTCGTACCGAGGAAGCTGTCGCTCACCTTTTGAAGCTCACCGATGTAAGCGCCGTTGTCGTGCATTATTGCGCCGTAAGCGAGAAACGCGCCCTGCGTTGTCCAGTGGTGATCGGTGCGGTAGAAGATATACTCGTCACTGTGCAGGGTAAAGAGCGAATGAAGATCGGGCAGATATGCCGAAGAACCGAGGCTTTCCCGCGCAAGAGAATAGAGGCTTTCGGCGTCGTACATTTCGGCGTTTGCGGGAAGCTTGTCGCACAGCACCGTACCCGCCGCGGGGACGAGTGCTACCGTGGCGTCAAGCTCGCAGTAGTCGATGAAATCCTTTATGATGCCCAGATTGTCGATGAACTTTTCGCTGTCGACGTCATTGTCCGTGATCATTTCCATGTAGTACCCGTCGGAGCCGATATAAGCGCCGCCTATGTCACGGAAGCCGAGTGAGATCTTCAGCGCAGAACCTATTTCCGTCCACATATCCCTTGCGGGAAACTGATCGCTCAAGTACTTTGAGAGATTGCTCTGAAAACTTCCGTCGAGAACGGTGTCGAGATTCAGGGTCGGAGCGGTTTGGAGCATGCGGTTTTCGTTGTCGGAAAACTCGGTGTCCGGCGTGAGAAATACGAAAGCCGAGGGAAGAACTATCACCGCAAGGAAAATCGCGATGAAAGCGATGTAAAGCTTTTTCATACCGAACACCTCCTTAGAATCTGAAATAGAGGAAGGGATTGTAGCTGTCGCCCACGAGGAAGATCATGCACAGGCAAAGCAGCAGAAGCGAGGCGACTGCTTTTACGCAGAATGAAGCGGTTTCGCTCATGTGCAGCTTTTCGCCGCAGACCGTTGCAAGCTTCTTCGGGAAATGAGTGGACGCGACGGCAAGAATCACGAGCAGGGCCGCTCTTGTGCCGAGGTAGTAAAGGTCAAGTCCGCCCGTAAGTCCGTTTGCGCCGAAGAGCGAGCCCAAGTACGGCAGCAGAACCTCCGTGTCGACACAGGCGAAGATCGCCCAGCTTAACATTATGACGAACAGTGCATATAAGTGCTGCACAAAAGCGGGAAGCTTTGACAGTGCTTTAAGCAGGAAGTTCTTTTCGAGAACGAGAATAAGACCGAAGTACAGACCCCAAATGACGAAGTTCCAACCCGCACCGTGCCAGAAGCCCGTGAGCAGCCAGACGATGAGCAGATTGAACATCTGACGCACTTTACCCTTGCGGCTGCCGCCGAGCGGGAAGTAGAGATATTCTCTGAACCATGTGCCGAGAGTGATGTGCCAGCGGCGCCAGAACTCGGTCGCGCTTTTCGATTCATAGGGGTGACGGAAGTTTTCGGGGAACTTGAAGCCGAACATACGCCCCAGACCTATTGCCATATCGGAGTAGCCGGAGAAGTCGAAGTATATCTGGAAGCCGTAGGCGACTACGCCGAGCCATGCCATTAAAACGGAAGTCTCACCGCCGAGGGCGTATATCTCGTCCCAAAGTGCGCCGATCTGATTGGCAAGCAGAACCTTTTTGCCGAGACCGACGACAAAGCGGCAAATGCCTTCAGCAAAGTCCTTTGAGGTGACGTTTCTGTCATCGACCTGAAGCTCGACATCGGCGTATCTGACGATGGGGCCCGCGATAAGCTGCGGGAACATGGTGATGTACATACCGAAGTTTAAAATGTTGCGCTGCACCTTTACATCGCCGCGGTAGACATCTATCGTGTAGCTCATTGCCTGGAAGGTGTAAAAGCTTATGCCGATGGGAAGAGCGAGATTCACAAGCCCGATCTCTGCACCGAAAGCGGCGTTGAGGCTCGATATCACAAAGTCGGTGTATTTAAATACTCCGAGCAGACCGATATCCACGACAACGGAGAGAGTCAAAAGCAGCTTCGAAAGCTTTACATTGCCCCTGTGCTTGTCGAGCAAAAGCCCGAAAGCGTAGTTTACGGCAATGGAAAACATCATCAAAAAGACATACTTCGGCTCGCCCCATGCGTAGAATACGAGGGATACGAGGAGCAGGAAAGTGTTCCTCATCCGCTTGGGACAGATATAGTAGCCCGCCAAAACCAAAGGCAGGAATATGCAGATAAATACAGTATCGCTGAATACCATGTTGTTTCCTCTTAATGTGAAGTGTAGGGGTAAGCTGATAAGAAGTTGAAAGTTTTGAGCTTTGACGTGTGCCTTTTCATAGCAGTGCTGCGCAGCATCTCATGGCTCCCTTGTGTAAAGGGACGACTCTCCCCGGCGGGGAGAGATGTCGCCG
>CAYYCU010000196.1:0-2660 GCA_964470415.1 uncultured Ruminococcus sp. | reverse complement strand
CCAAAACATCCATAACCAGGTCGTGCTTTGCCGCCTGCCGTTCAATTTCTTCGGCCAAGGACAGCGAATCCAAAGAGTGAATCATACACACCTTATCAATGATGTACTTTACTTTGTTGCTTTGCAATTTTCCGATAAAATGAATACGCATGCCTTCGCGGTCCAAATCATCCCAACGCGCAAGCAATTGCTGTACACGGTTTTCGCCCACATCGTGAATTCCCAGCACACGGTGCAAATAATTCACATGCTCCGCATCCGTATATTTGATTGCCGCAACCAGCGTAACATCCCGTTCGCCAAAACGGGCGTTGCTGTTCTTTTTTGCCGCCTCTATGCGTGACCGAATCGAAGCCACATTGGCATCCATATAAGATAAATCACTCATTTGTAAACCCTCCCATCGCGCAATCCGTCTCCCGATGTTACCATTAAATCATTCAGTGCAAGATATCCGCTCCCGTTTGCACTCTGTTCCGCCACAATGACATAGCCGTCTCCGTAATATAAAACCTCCACCCGGCGAAAATACACGGTGCTCTCCTCAAACACATAAACCCCAAGCACACCGTCAACCTCATGCAATGCCGACTCCGGAACATGATACCCTTCACAGCTTTCCACCACAATTTCAACCGTTTGCGTACGCAGGTAAGTAAAATCGGATGGCAATTCGTTCGATGAAAACACCGCAATCACACCGCCGTCCGTTTTGGATAACAGGCGTGTACAGGTCATAAAAAGCGTTTTGTCCGCATTATCGGGAAAAGCAAATGAATAACGCACCGCTTCCTGCAAAAACGCGCCGGCTTCATCGTTCAATTCAACCGCCAAATACCACATATTGTCGTATACCATTTTCCCTACGGCAAAGCCTTCGCTTTCTGCACGCGGCTGCAATGCTTTCAATTCGTCAAAGGATTCCGATGTCAGATTTTCCAACGCATCCATGGAAAAAGCCGATTCATAACCGTCTACATAAGAACGGCCGTAAAAATATCCGGAAGACTTTGTATTGGTTAACACCGTATATGTACCATGAAGCAACGCGGCACGCTCCTGCTTTAAGTCGGTCAAAAGTGCGGAAAGGTCGGCGTTTTTTCCGATAATGGCATCATAGCGGTTCAATACGGTTAACAGACTGTCCTCCAGCCGCTGTGCCGCGGAAAGATTTCCCGCCGCAACCGCCGCCCGGACCTCCAAATAATCTTTTTGTGCCAAAGAACGGTAATGGGAGGCTTTTGACAGCGTATCGTCCGAGGAAAGCAAACTGTCTTCCACAACCGCAATCATGCGGTTAAGATGATCCAATTCAATTTGTGCATCGGCTCTTTCGGCATCGGAATATCCGTGCCAAACCTCTGCCAGCGTAACATTTCTTCCGATTTTTTCTCCGTTGGCAACAAGCGTATTAATTATCCCCGATGAAGATACCGAAATGACTTCCTCGTTCCGAAACAAATACGCTTCCCCGCTGACAATTTGATAATCGGTAATCCTGCATACGGGCGTTGTCATCAAACTTCCGGAGGAGGAGCCGAAAACATGATAAACGGTATAAACGATTAACCCTATCATCGCCAGCGATGCCGCAAAGCGTAAAAAATATTTTTTCAAAAACGCCTTTCGCGTCATTGCCTTCTCCTTCCTGTGCGCAATTCAATCCGACTTGGATTTTTATATTTCGATTTTTTAAACTTGATGCCTTTTTACCGTTTGGAACCTTGAAACATCTGCATTGCATCGGAAAGAACATCCGCAAACGGGCGCAGTTTGCCGTCTGCCGTCATAGGAAGCTTTTGAACATATGCTTTGGCGCCAAACCAGGTCATTTGCCGCTTGGCATACCGCCGTGTAGCGGTTTTCAGTGCTTCCGTTGCCTCCGAAAGGGATTGTTTGCCCCGTAAATACCCCAAAAGCTCCTTGTAGCCAATTGCCTGTGCGGCAGTAAAATTATAATCAAATACCCCCTCGGAAAGAAGGGCTTGCGTTTCTTCAAGCAGACCGTCTGCCAGCATTTGCTCCACACGGCGATCAATGCGTTGATACAGAAGCGCTCTTTCCGGATAGTACAATTCAATCACCGTGGCATCATACCGTGATTCTTGCAAGCACGAACGCCTGTCTGTTTCGGTTTTGGTAATGCCCGTGGACTCAAAAATCTCCAATGCACGTACAACACGCTTGACGTTATTCTCATGAATTGCCGCCGCACTTTCCGGATCGACAGCCAAAAGCTTTTGATGCAATGCATGTGCGCCATATTGCTCGGCATAAGAGAACAGCGATTGCCGAAGCGCAGAATCGGAAGGAATGTCTGCCAATTCACCGCGCAAAAAGCTGTCAAGATAAAACCCGGTTCCGCCGCAAAAAACGGGAAGCTTTGCACGCGCACAAATATCGGTTACCGCCGCTTTTGCCCGTTCAATATATTCGGCACAGGAAAAGGGTTCGCTTGGCTCGGCAATGTCAATCAAATGATGCGGAATCCCACCCATTTCGGCAACTGTCGGTTTGGCGGTTCCGATATTCATACGGCGATAAACCTGCATGGAATCGCAGGATACGATTTCGCCTTGCAGATTGCTTGCCAGCGCAACCGCCAAAGCACTTTTCCCGCCGGCAGTCGGTCCGACAATCGCCAAAAGCTTTATTTTATT
>CAYYCU010000195.1:0-2664 GCA_964470415.1 uncultured Ruminococcus sp. | reverse complement strand
ATCATGACTTCGTACTCAAGCTTTGCGCCTGCGGGAGCTGCGGTGACCTTGCCGTCTGCAACGGTGTAGCCTGCTGCCTCGAAGAAGCCGAGAGCTGCTGCCTTAGCTGCCTCGTAACGCTCCTCGGTGGTCATGTCGCTGGTGTAGATGGGATCGCCGTTTACATCGGTGGAGTATGCGATCTCGTAGTCAGCGTCGGTGGACTGGGGAGCTGCCCAGGAGGTGTTGGAAATGGGGTAGTTGATAACGCTTGCCATCTCGCCGTAGTAGGAGTCGACGGAGATGTCACGGTATACGCTGATGATGGTTGCAAGACCCTTGCGCAGGTTCTTGGAAGCTTCGGAGCCCTTGTCGCCGCCGACATTGACGGTGTCTGCGCAGATGCCGATGTAGCCGTAGCCGAGGTTGTCAACGAGAGAAGTGGTGATCTTGTCGCCGGTGAGCTCGCCGTTGGAGTTCTCGCTCTTTATCTGCTTCATAACGTCGGTGTTGATGGTGGGGTCGGTGAGGTCGATAGTGCCGGTGGTAACGCCGTTGAGCTTATCGCCTTCGGTGGTGCACTGCTGGAAGTAAACATTCTTGATTTTGGGAGTGCCGAGGAAGTAGCTGTCGTTGCGCTCGAACTTAACAACGCCGTCCTCGAAGGAGAGGAACTTGTAGGGGCCTGCGCCCATGGGAGTGGTGGTCTTTGCGCGAACGGTGGAAAGGTCGCCCTTATCGAAACCGAACTGGTTGTTCTCGTAGTCGTACTTGGAAGCGTCGCCGTAGTAGTGCATGGGAGCAACGGAAATACCGAGCTGGTAAATTGCAACTGCGTCGAACTTGGTCATGGAAACGCGAACACTGTAGTCGCCGGTCTTCTGGATACCTGCGATGCTTGCAACGGATTCACCGGTGGTAACGCCGGCGAGGTATGCGCCGCCGAGGCCGTTATTGGTGAGGCCGAGGAGATCGGAGCCTGCGGACTCGGTTTCAACTGCTGCATCAATGTCGCCGCCGTATGCTTCGACGATTGCTGCCCAGAAGTCTGCTGCGGTTGCGCCGTCTGCGAGCTCAAAGCCCCAGAGAGCTGCGGAGGTTTTTACGTCGACTGCGCCGTAGGATTCGCCGTAGTTGGTGAGAACGTAGTCAACGATTTCCTGTGCGAATGCAACGCCTGCGTCGTTGTTGTAGTAATCCCACCACTCGTTGTACTGTTCCTCGGTGAAGTAGTCGTTTGCTACATAACCGTCGGGACCTGCCGCATAGATGAGGTTGCCGCGGATTTCCATGCCGCTGCGGTACTCGTCAATGCCTTTGATGGGCTGTGCGTACAGAGTGCTTGAACCGTCATAGGTGGGGTCGCAGAGTACGTACATGGAGAAGATGACGTCGTCGATGGTGAGCTTCTCACCGTCGGAGAACTTGACATCGTCACGGATGGTGATGTCGTAGTCAACGGTGCCGTCATCGTTCTGGGTTACTTTGCAGTCGCCCAGGCCGTAGTAGGTGTAATCGGTGCCGTTGTAGCTGTGGGTCTCGCCCTCAATGCCGTTCATGATGACAGCACCGGTACGATCGGATGCAAGCAGACCGACCTGAGTCATGGTGTAAACATCCTGGTCGTAAGCGGTCTCACTGAAGAACGGTGAGAACTTCTCGTTGAACTGGTTATAACCGACAACGAGAGGGGTGGTTTCATTCTTGTTCTCAGCTTCGCCGTCATTGTTGCAGCCTGCGAACAGGCAGAGGCACATGACCAGAGCGAGGACCAGAGCAAGAATACGACTTGTTTTCTTCATAAGAATCCTCCTTATAAAAATTGCTTTCTTATTAAACGGAGACCTCTCCGGGTAAACAAATTTATTGTTCCGCCTTTTTCCATCGGATTGCCGCCATGCGTTTTTCCGCATACAGGGCGCACAGTCCGGTAATCAGCGAAAGCAGTATGAGTATTATCGGCAGGAGCGGACTGTCTCCCCCGACAAAGGCGCACACGACAGCGCCTATCGCTTCAAGTGCCGCACCGACAATGAGTACCTTGAGCCGTGTTGGGTAAGCTTTTACACCCTTTGTGTACCGATACTCTCTGAGCCCCTCTTTTTCCGCTATCATCTTCGATGCCGAGGATATAAGCAGGGCTGCGGCAATAATCTCAACTATCCACGGAAATATAAGATACCATCCGCTTGCCGTGGGATTGCCGATTATAAAGCCGGGTATCAGCACCAAAACAGCAAGTATCGCAGTTACGATTTTCGCTTTTTTGCAATAGTCCGAAAGCTCCGTTCCGCAGGGGACAAATCTCGCACCCTCGTATATGTATTCGCCGGTTACATCAACTCGGAAATCGTTCAGGTGCTCTCTGCGGCCTTTGCGTTTCTTATCCTTTTTCGCCATTTATTCTATACCGCCAAGGTCGACATTCGAAAGCCACTCATGTGCGACCTCGCACACGGTCTTGAGACAGTTTTCGTCAAACGGACTTTCAAGCTCGGCGGTTTTCAAAAGCTCCGTGAAGGTCATGCTGCCGCCTAATTCACTGTACGCCATGTAATGCTTCCATGCATCGGGCAGGTCTTTCATTATCATCGCCCAGAACTCGAGCGCAACAGTCTGCGCAAGGCAGTAATCTATATAATAGAACGGACTGGAGTAAATATGGTGCTGTCTCTGCCAGCCCTC
>CAYYCU010000194.1:0-2678 GCA_964470415.1 uncultured Ruminococcus sp. | reverse complement strand
CCGTTTTTTGCTCCCACTACCGAAGAAGATATTCGAATTGCTTTTGACCAAGCAATTGCGGAAGCAGATGCCGAAATCTTGAAAAGTACATCCAAGGCGGTCGGAAAGTATGAGTTCGAGTTGGAAGTGGATGGATTCCATTTTTATCTTTTGGCTAACAACGGACAAATGCTCTTTGACAGTCCCAGCTTTACCACATTGCTCGGCGCTTTAAACGGGATTAAGACCTTTAAAAAGACGGTTGCCGAAGGAAAATTTGACGTAAAAGTAGATAAATATAACAGATACCGCTTTATTTTGGCGCATAAATACTACGGCGAAAACTATACAACGAAGGAACAGTGCCAAAAGTGCGTGGAATCCGTAAAGAACTTTGCTTCCAATTCTAAAATTATTCGCTATACGCCGGATAAAGAAGCCGTTACGGCATATGAGACGGCCAAAAACAGCAAGCGTACACCGGACGACATTGATTGGAAAGCAGTTGAAAGAGCCGAAGCGCAGTCGCCCAAAATGGGAAAATTTGAAATTTGCAAGGAAGATGACAAGCATTTCTGCTTCTATTTGACTGCAAACAACGGGCAAATTCTTTATTCCAGCCGTTATTATGCAACGGAAAAAGCATGCCGCGATGGAGTTGACTCTTTTAAACGTGCCGCTTATGTCGGAAATTTCTTTGTAGATCGCGATAAGTTTGGAAATTACCGCTATGTGTTAAAGAACATCGGTTCCGCACCGTCTTTCATCGGAGAATCTTACGACAATAAGCCGCAATGCGAGAGAATTATTGATTCCGTAAAGAAGTTTATCGTTTCCGCAACAATTGAACTGGAATCGGTAAATAACGCATAAATTGACTTTAAAAAGAGAATGAATCGGATTTTTTCGGTCATTCTCTTTTTTTGGATTCTATAATAAATGTTGGGGAAATGCCTTGACAAATAAAGGAATTTGTGGTATGATTTCTTTGTTAAAAAATAAAAAAAATCGGGAGAAAAAAACATGACAGAACTTGAAATAAAACAACAGATTTGCGCCATTGGCAAAAGAATTTACGATAAAGGAATGGTTGCTTCCAACGATGGTAATATTTCCGTAAAATTGGACGACAATACCTTTCTTTGCACCCCCACCGGTGTTTCCAAAGGCTTTATGACACCCGAATATATCTGCAAGGTGGACGCCAACGGAAAGGTGCTGGAAGCAAATGAAGGCTTTAAGCCTTCTTCAGAAATTAAGATGCATATGCGGGTTTATAAGGAAAGACCGGATGTCAACAGCGTGGTTCATGCACATCCGCTCTATGCTACCAGTTTTGCAATTGCGGGAATTCCTTTGACGGAGCCGATTATGCCGGAGGCAATTATTGCATTGGGCGAGGTTCCGATTGCCGAATACGGTACCCCCTCCACCGAGGAGATTCCGGACGCGGTATCCAAGTATTTGCAGGATTATGATGCCGTTTTACTTGCCAATCACGGCGCACTTTCTTTTTCCGATACATTGTTGAATGCATATCACAAAATGGAATCTTTGGAGTTTTATGCACAGTTGTTGTATCAATCCAAAATGTTGGGCGGACCGAAGCTTCTTTCTCAAGCACAGGTAGAGAGACTGTACGAAATCAGACGTCAGTTCGGTCTGAAAGGAAGACATCCCGCCGACCGCAAAAAGAATTGAGCTTTTTTAAAACCGTTATTTGACAGAAAGACTTCTTTTTTGCGTATGAATACTTTAAAATTTGAAAAAAAGAATGTAAAAATGGTTGCGCACCGCGGTTTAAGCGGATTGGAAAAAGAAAATTCCACACTTGCTTTTGTGGCTGCCTGCAATCGCAGTTATTACGGTATAGAGACGGATGTTCACTGTACTTCGGACGGAAATTTCATTGTGATTCACGATGATGTTACTACGCGTGTGACCGGTGTGGAGCGCGTGGTGGAGGATACCGATTTTGCAACCTTACGGGCAATGCGACTGCTGGATATTGACGGAAGTGCGGGAAGAGAAGACCTTTGCATGCCAACGCTGGAGGAGTATATTCGTATTTGCAAAAAATATGAAAAGACCTGCGTTCTTGAGCTGAAAAATCATATGCCAGAATTTCAAATTCACCGTATTATTGATTTTATTGAAAGCGAAGAATATTTGGAGCATGTTATTTTTATTTCGTTCAAGTTCGAAAATTTAGTCTGTGTGCGGCAATACCGTCCGGAGCAAGCGGTTCAGTTTCTTTTTAAAGCTTTTACCGATGAGATTGTTGAAAAAGTGCGGACGCACCGCTTTGATGTGGATGTGGATTACCATGCCCTCACACCGGAGATGATACGGTTAATGCATTCTTTCGGCGTTTTGGTAAATTGTTGGACGGTGAATGATCCGGCGGTGGGGGAGTCATTGGCAGAAATGGGTGTTGATTTTATCACCACAAACATTTTGGAGTGACTATTGAATATTTTTCAAAATAATTTTCATAAAAATACAAAAATGAAAGAAAGCGCCGGGCACAAAGACGCGGAGCCGATGAAGGGTGAAATAATCACTTTTCATCGGTTTTTTTATTTTTTCACATTAAAGTTTTATAAAAACAGCCGAAATTGCTTGACAAAATCATAAAAAAGTGATAAAATCAAATTGCCAAACAAAACCAAATATTTTTACAGTAGATGCACCCCTCT
>CAYYCU010000193.1:0-2681 GCA_964470415.1 uncultured Ruminococcus sp. | reverse complement strand
CGGGGTCGACGACATAGCAGACGTTGATCGTCTCCTTATCCGTGCCCGTGCGGCGGATGCGCTTCAGGGCATCCTCGACCGTCATGTCGCGCTTGAGGTCGACAAACTCCGTGGTCATCAGTGCGCCGGCGGAATCCTCGGGATACTTGAGAATTTCGTTGATGCTCTTGCGCGTGTCGGGGTCGGCGTGCTTCAAAATGCGCTTGACCACGCCCGCGGGCATCTCCTCGACGATATCGACCGCATCGTCGAGATACAGCTCATCGAGGACCTCTTTCAGCTCCGTGTTGGAAAAGCCGCGGATGAGCATCTCCTGCACATCCGGCTCCAGCTCGACGAACAGCTCCGCCGCCGGCTCCTTGGGCAGCAGGCGGAACAGGAGCGGCAGCAGCTCCTCGCTCAAATCGTCGAACAGGTCGGCGATATCCGCCGGCTCCAGCTCGACCAGGAGGTCGCGCAGTGCGGCATATTGCTTTCGGCGGGTCATCTCCTCTATGCTCTCAAGCAGCTCGTCGCGGCGGTCTTCAAAATCAGTCATACGCACCCTCCTTTCCGGAAAATAAAAGAACAGCCCTCCGTCCGGCGGCAGGGCTGTGAAAACGACATGGACAAAGGTCGCGCGGGCGACCCTTCTACCGTTCGAGCTTTAGCATCATCAGGCAGTGAAACTGCATTAGATAGCACCTTGTTTTTCGATGCCAACTGTTCAAACCCTCGCATCGTGTCTCCACGACTCTGCGGCAGCAGTCCATATCCTGATGGTAGCCTTACCTACCGGACCTTTATTGATTTACCCTACTATATTATGCGGAGCTTTTCGCTTTGTCAAGCATTTTCCCGATTTTTCCGCCGCCGCGCAGCATGCGGCGGCGAAATGGAAAATCTTTTTCTTTCCTTTTTCTTTACGCTGTGCTATAGTATAATCGTTTCTTATTTTTCGATCCCCTTACGGGCGTGCCGCGGAGGTGAACAGAGATTGTCCGAGCGTATGACACACAACAGCATCCTTCGCGGCATCACGCTGCTCGTGCGGCGCTACTTCGACCACCGTGTCGCCCGCGACAGCGCGGCGCTGACCTACTATCTGCTCTTCGCCATCTTCCCGCTGCTGATCTTTCTGAGTAACCTCGTCGGCTACTTCGCCGTGGACATCGAGGGCTTCCTGCGTGAGCTTTCGACGATCATCCCCAACGAGGTGCTGGAGCTGCTCGTGCAGTATCTGCGCTATATTTCCGGCGCGTCGAGCCGGCCGTTGATGGTGTTCGGACTTGTGTTCTCCATCTGGTTCCCGATGCGCGCGGCCAACGCGCTGCTGCTCTCCGTGCGCAAGGCCTACGGCATGGGACGGCCGAAGCACATCATCCGCCATTACGGGAAGGTCTTTCTCTACACGATCTTCCTCTTCCTCACGATCATCCTCTCCCTCGTGCTCGTCACGGTGGGGCGGAGCGTGCTGGATCTCTGCGCGGACTTCTTCAATTTCTCGGTCCTCCTCACCGACAGAGCCATCGAGCTGTGGGCGACCCTGCGTTTCGTGCTGCTCGGCGTGGTCGTTTTCCTCGCGCTCGCAACGCTCTACGCGCTCGCGCAGGAGACGCGCAGGGTCCACTACATCTGGCCCGGGGTGCTGCTGAGCCTGACGGCGTGGATGGTGCTCTCGCTGCTCTTTTCGTTCTATGTGGAAAACGCGGCGCGCTACTCTCTCATCTACGGGACGCTCGGCGCGATCATCGTGCTGCTATTATGGCTGTATCTCTCGGCGACCATGATGATCATGGGCGCGGAGTTCAACAGCGTGCTCAAGGAGCTTGAGACCGCGCGGGAATGAGCGCAGAGCACAATAGATAAAACAAACTGCTATGCCGCCCTCGTGCGGCAGAAGGGAGCGCATACAATGAAAATCATCATTGTCGGGCTTGGCAAAGTGGGCTACGCCATTGCGCAGCAGCTTGCGGGCGAGGAGCACGATCTTGTCCTCGTGGACGAGAGCGCCGCGGCGCTCTCACACGCGGACTCGGTCCTCGACGCGATGTGCGTGGAGGGCAACGGCGCGGGCGTGAGCGTGCTGCTGGAGGCAGGTGTGCGCGAGGCGGAGCTTGTGATCGCCGTGACGGCGGATGACGAGGTGAACCTCGTGTGCTCGCTGATGGCGAAAAAGCTCGGCGCGAAGCACACGGTCGCCCGTGTGCGCAATCCCGAGTATTTCCGCGACGCGCCGATATTGCGCCGTGAGATCGGGCTTGACATGATCATCAATCCCGAATACGCGGCGGCGCAGGAAATTTCGCGCATTCTGCGTGTGCCGGCGGCGTTCAGCGTCGAGAGCTTCGCGCGCGGAAGTGTTGAGCTCATCGGCTTCCAGATCGCCGAAGGCGACGGCATGGCGGGGCGAAGCCTGATCGATTACAACAAGCTCCATCCGAACGCGCTGCTGCTGTGCGCGGCAAGGCGCGGCGATGAGGTCATCGTGCCGAACGGCCATTTCGTGCCGCTGTGCGGCGACCGCGTGTACGCCATCGGAACACCGAACGAAACGCTTCGTGTGCTGCGGAGCATGGGGCGCGACACCGCGCCCATCCGCCGCGTGAGCGTGCTCGGCGGTGGACGCATCGCGCTCTATCTCGCGTGGGCGCTCGAGGGCATGGGGACGCACATCACCATCGTCGAGCAGGACGAGGAGA
>CAYYCU010000192.1:0-2722 GCA_964470415.1 uncultured Ruminococcus sp. | reverse complement strand
AGAAGTTAAAGGAACGACCGTAGTTCATTGGTATGTACCTCCCAAATAATTTGATCGTAGTGTCAGGGATGAGCCGCGGAGCCCTTTTCCCCCCGCAGTTTCATCCAAAATAAGTATAGGCCATTTTTCGCGGATAAGCAACCCGAATTTGTGATTCGAACTGGAGATATTTGCATGGGGTATATGAAATTCGTTCAAGGTCAGGCGAAAAAAGAGGATCGAAAAGCAACAAATGATTAATTTTTGGCGACCCATGCGCAAAAAGATTGAAAATGCAACGCAAAATGGTATAATCAATATATTAAGGACCAATATCTCCCCATTTGGAAAGGATATTTTTATATGAGAGCAGACGGAAAGCGGGTGCGGGATCTCCCGGCCATCCAGGCAGCGATCCCCTACATCATGCCCCGGCGCTATGACGCCCAGAATTACATCACCCAGTACGCGGATATGGAGCCCCTGCGCCGCTACATCCAGAAAAAGCGGAAGGAGGGCCTGCGGATCAGCTATATGACGCTGATCCTCGCCGCCTATTTCAAGACTTCGCTGAAGCATCCCCGCATCAACCGCTTCATCATGAACAGCAAGGTCTATCAGCGCAACCACTTCTGCGTCAGCTTCGTCATCCTGAAGCAGCGGGCGGACGGCAGAGCGGACGAGACGACGCTGAAGATCTTCTTCGAGGAGGGGGACGATGTGCTCTCCATCCACCGGAAGATCGAGGCGGCGATCGAGAAGAACCGTGTGGCCGCCCACAACAACAATACCGATAAATTCGCCAACTTCATGCTGTCGCTGCCCGTGCTGCCGAAGCTGGTCATTGGCTTTGCAAAGCTGCTGGACCATGTGGGCCTGCTGCCCCGCTTCATCATCGACCTCAGCCCCTTCCATACCAGTCTCTTCATCACGAACCTTGCCTCCATCAACACCCGCGCCATCTATCACCACTGCTATGAGTTCGGCACTACCGGCGTCTTCGTCGCCATGGGCAAGCCCGAGAATGACCCCGCCTCCGGCAGCGGGCGCAAGGTGCTGCCGCTGAAGGTGGTCATGGACGAGCGCATCTGCACCGGACACGACTATGCCGCCTTCTTCGCGGATATGCAGCGCTATCTCCGGCGGCCCGAGCTGCTGGAAAGCGGCGCGGAGGAGTGCGCCGAGGCGGCGGAGGCCGAGGAAGCGGCGGTCTAATCGCACAGAAGGCATATCATATATAAACGATACATCAGCAGGGGCGGTGCGAACCGCCCTTGCTTTTTGCACAGCCATCCCGTACAATAAGGCTGTGTTAAGAAATCAGACAGCGCGCCGCTGCTTCGGCGGCACGGGGAGGGAACGATGGAAACGACAAAGCGCGGCTCCGGCTGGGGCGAACGCCTTCGCCATATGGGGGAATATGTGCGGGCGCTTTTGAAATGGCTGCTGCTGGCGGTGCTGGTGGGCGCAGCGGGCGGTATCGTGGGCTCACTGTTCCACATCGGCGTGGAGGAGGCCACCGCATGGCGGCGCAGCCACCCGTGGGTGCTGTATCTGCTGCCGCTGGCGGGTCTTGCCATCACGGCACTGTACCGCGCCGTCCATGTCTATGGCATGGGCACCAACGTGGTCATCGAGGCGGTGCACGAGGGGAAGAAGATCCCACTCCTGCTGCTGCCCGCCATCTTCATCGGCACCATACTGACCCATCTCTGCGGCGGCAGCGCGGGACGAGAGGGCGCGGCGCTGCAAATGGGCGGCGACCTGGGCCGCCATGTGGGACAGATGCTGAAAATGGACGACAAGGATACCCGCCTTGCCACCCTCTGCGGCATGAGCGCCCTGTTCGCGGCGCTCTTCGGCACGCCCCTCACCGCCACGGTCTTCGCGCTGGAGGTGGTGAGTGTGGGCGTTCTGTATTACGCGGGCTTTGTGCCCTGTATCGTGGCATCCCTGGTAGCCTATGGCGTGTCGCTGCTGTTCGGTGTCACACCCACCCGATTCGTGCTGACCGTTCCGGCGGTAGACACGGCGCTGCTGGTGCGGACGGCCCTCCTCGCCGTGCTCTGCGCGCTGGTCAGCATCCTCCTCTGCGAGACGCTGCACCGCACCGAACATCTGGCCTCCCGGCTTTTGCCGGACCCCTATCTCCGCGCCTTCGCGGGCGGCGCGGTCATCGTGGCGGCGACACTGCTGCTCGGCGTTACCACCTATAACGGCGCGGGCATGGAGCATATCACCGCAGCGGTGGAGCAGGGCAGCGCCCGACCCTGGGATTTTGTTCTGAAGCTGCTGTTTACTGCCGTCACCATCGGCTGCGGCTTCAAGGGCGGCGAGGTGGTGCCCACCTTCTTCGTGGGGGCGACCTTCGGCTGCGCGGCAGCCCCGCTGCTGGGACTGGACGCGGGCTTCGGCGCGGCCATTGGTCTCGTCGCCGTGTTCTGCGGCGCGGTGAACTGCCCCATGGCTTCCATCCTTCTCAGCATCGAGCTGTTCGGCGCGGAGGGGCTCAGCTGCTTTGCCCTCGCCTGCGGCATCGGCTATATGCTCTCGGGCTATCGCGGGCTCTACAGCAGCCAGACCATCCTCTATTCCAAGCTGAAGGCGGAATTCATCAACGTCCACGCGAAATAATACGCATTTCAAATAAAAACGCACCTCCCGGGGCATAGTAAGGAAAACGTGCCGCGGGAGGTATTTTTATGGACTTTACGGAATTGCCGGGGATCGTGCTCTGGACGGC
>CAYYCU010000191.1:0-2753 GCA_964470415.1 uncultured Ruminococcus sp. | reverse complement strand
GATCTCCGCGCGCTCATCGAGCACCCCGAGCTCATCACCGCGTAAGCGGCGGAGCGGTGGCGCTCCCCGTCGGAGACCGGCGTCTCCCAAAATCGCCGCCGCATGGCGGCAAAAAAGGGAGAGCCCCGTGTGGGGGCTCTCCCTTTTTTGGTATCTTCTCAATGGTTCGCCATGTGGTAGACGGCGAGGATATCGCCGTGATCGAGCGGGCGGAGCTTGCCGACGAGACGGGTGCGAACTGCATCGCCATGCTGCCTCCGTCACTTCTTCACCAGAAGCTTCCTCATGCCCTGCCCGAGCCCCTCGACGCTCAGCGGGTACATATCGATGAGCCGCGCGATGTGACCGTAGCTCTGCCCCCAGTATCCGCCGTAGCGCGGCGGCTCCTCGGGATTGAGCCAGATGAGGTGCTCATACTGCTCCTTGAACTGCCGCAGGCGATCCATGCCGGAATACGACGCGCCGGTGCGGAAGTCGTAGCGCTGGTCGGTCAGCTCGTACATATCCATCAGCGCGTCGCCGACGAGGATGACCTTGTACTCGCTGCCGAAATTCTTGAGCAGCCAGTCGGTCGAAACGCCGTGCTCGCGGTACATCCGCGGGTCGGAGTAGACGGTGGAGTAGATGCAGTTGTGGAAGTAGTAGACATGGAGCTCCTTGAAATGGTTCGACTGCTTCGCCGCCTGGAAGAGCATGGAGCAGAGCTGGGAATAGTAGCTCATCGAGCCGCCGGAGTCCATCAGCATCAGCACCTTCACCGTGTTCCGGCGCGGGCGCTTGTAGCGCACGGAGAGCGTTCCGGCATTGTCGCAGGTGTCGCGGACGGTGCCGTCCACATCGAACTCCGTCTTGTCGCCGAGCGACTGATCGGAGTATTGCCGCAGGAGGCGGAACGCCATCTGGAACTGGCGGATGTCGAGCGTGTTGTCGCGGCGGAAATCGCGGTAGTGCCGCTCGCCCGCCACCTGAAAGGCGCGGCGGTAGCGGCTCTCGCCGCCGACGCGGATGCCCTGCGGGCTGTGACCGGAGTTGCCGAAGTTGGAGAAGCCGCCTGTGCCGATCCAGTACGAGCCGCCGTTGTGCTCCTCCTTCTGCTCGCGGAGACGCTCTTCAAACATTTTGAGGATCTCCTCGATGCTCTTTTCCTCGTAGCCCTGCTCGCGCAGGAAGGCGCGAAAGTCCTCGAGCGCGCCGCGCGGATGGTCGAGCCAGCGCAAAAGCTCCTCCGGCAGCAGCTCCTCGGGGAAGGGGACATCCTTGAAGTATTCGAGAAACGCCGCGTCAAAGCGGTCGTACTCCGCTTCGCTCTTGACGAGCACCGCGCGGCAGAGATCGTAAAAGCCCGTCATCGTCGAGCGGTGCAGCCCGAGGAGGAGCCCCTCCATGAGCGTCATCCACTCGTTGAGCGAGACCTTGAAGCCGCGCGCGCGGAGAAGGTAGAAAAATCCGATGAACATGGGCTTACCGCATCCGGCGCTGCATCGCCGTGATGTCCTTGTCCTTTTTGAGCAGCACGCCCGCGAACGGGATATCCCGCGCGATGCGCGCAGGGTCGATGCCGCCGAGCTCCAGCGCGCGGATCCAGTCCACGAGCTCGCTCGTCGAGGGCTTCTTCTCGATCGAGTCGATGGAGCGGAGCCAATAGAATGCCTGCATCGCCTGGCGCAGAAGAGCCTCGTCGAGCGTATCGAAGTGGACGCGGACGATCTTCTCCATCTGCTCCTGCGAGGGGAAGGCGATGTAGTGGAAGATGCAGCGGCGGAGGAAGGCGTCGGGCAGCTCCTTCTCGGCGTTCGAGGTGATGATGACGATGGGGCGGTGCTTCGCGCGGACGGTCTCCTTCGTCTCGGGAATGTAGAACTCCATCTTGTCGAGCTCCCAGAGAAGGTCGTTCGGGAACTCGAGGTCCGCCTTGTCCACCTCGTCGATGAGCAGCACGACCTGCTCGTCGGCGGAAAACGCCTCGCCGAGCTTGCCGAGCTTGATGTATTTGGCGATGTCGTCCACGCCGTCGGAGCCGAACTGACTGTCGTACAGGCGCTGCACCACGTCGTAGACGTACAGGCCGTCCTGCGCCTTGGTGGTGGACTTGATGTTCCAGATGATGAGCTCTTTGCCCAGCGCGTCGGCCACGGCGCGGGCGAGCATCGTTTTGCCCGTGCCGGGTTCGCCCTTGATGAGAAGCGGCTTTTGCAGCGCCACGGCGATGTTCACGGCGTTCATCAGCTCGGGCGAGGCGACATAGTCGCGGCTGCCTTGAAAGGCGTTGGTCATATTGGTCATAGAACGGACTCCTTATCGTGAATAGTAGTCAGTGGTCAGTAATTAGTGGTCAGTGGAGAGTTTTCGGTGGGGTTGCCATAGCCCCCTCTGACGAGGGGGCTGTCAGCCGTAAGGCTGACTGGGGGAGAGAAACGTTGCAAACTTGCTGTTATTCCCGCGCTTTCTCTCCCTCAGTCAAAAACCCATATGAAAAATCCCAGATTTTCCATATGAATTTTTGCCAGCTCCCTCATCAGAGGGAGCCAAGCGCCCTACCGAAAACTATCCACTTTCATCTTTCCACTTACATATTATACGCAAAGCCCGCGGGGTTGTCAATCGATGGTGCAGATGAACAAGACTATGCCGAACTGTCATGAATTATTTATGGAAAATGCCGTCTTGACTTTTGGCCTTTGAAGCGCTAAAATAACTCCATCATCCATGAAAGAAACATGAAAGGAGCTAATATTCATGACGATCTCTTCCTT
>CAYYCU010000190.1:0-2776 GCA_964470415.1 uncultured Ruminococcus sp. | reverse complement strand
CGGTTCAGCTTTTGCCCTCTCCGTCATACACTCAAAGCAGTATGGCAAGGGAGGGCGAGACATGAAGCACGCCGTTCGCATCGGTCTGCTGCTAACCGGTTTTCTTTTCATCCTCGCGTGGGGCTTCGCGCCCGCGCGGGCGGAGCGCTCCGCTCCGCCGAGCGCTGACGGAGAGACGGCGGCACCGTCGCCGGAGAGCTTTTTATCGGACAAGGCGTGTACGCTGCGCGTGCTGCACGGCGGAAGCATCGAGGAGATGACGATGGACGACTATCTTCTCGGTGTGCTGCGCGCGGAGATGCCCGCCTCCTTTGAGCTTGAGGCGCTCAAGGCTCAGGCGGTCGCCGCGCGGACCTATACGCTCTGTAAAATGGCGCAGGGCGTCTCCGCGCGCCATCCCGATGCCGATGCCTGCGACGACATTTCCTGCTGCAAGGCGTACCGAAGCGCGGCGGACGCTGCCGCCGACTGGGGCGCGAGCGCGCTCTACTACGAGGAAAAGCTCGCCCGTGCCGTTTCCGAGACCGACGGCGAGGTCCTTCTCTACGACGGCGAGCCGGTGCTTGCGGTCTTTTTCTCCTCCGCCGCCGGCCATACGCAGGGCGCGGGCGAGGTGTGGATGCAGGACCTGCCGTATCTGCAAAGCGTCGAAAGCCCCGAGGACGAAACGCTCGTGCCGAATTACTATTCCTCCGTCACCTTCACCGCGCAGGAGTTCCGCACGCGCTTTCTCGCGGCCTATCCCTCGGCGCGGCTCGACGGCAGCGCAAGGGATTTCATCACGGACATCGAGCGCAACGATGCCGGCTTCGTCTCGACGCTCTGCGTCGGCGGCGTGACGGTCAAGGGCAACGAGCTGCGCACCGTGCTCTCGCTCCGCTCGCCGACCTTCACGGTCGAGGCCGACGAGGACTCTTTGACCTTTCATGTCACGGGCTACGGGCACGGCGTCGGCATGAGCCAGTACGGCGCGAACGCGATGGCGCGCGGCGGCAGCGGCTATGTTGAAATTTTAGAGCACTACTTCACCGGCGCGCAGGTCGTGCGCCGCGTCGGATAACGGGGATTGCAAAGAACGGAGAAATTTGCTATACTGATATAAATACAGCAGATGCCTGTTTGAAAAGGAGGTGCGGCGCATGAAACGACTTCGACGCTCTGTGAGCCTTGTGCTCGCGGCGCTGCTGCTCTGTACGCTTCTGCCGCCGCGCGCGCAGGCGCTGCCGACGCTCTACTTCACCGCCGTGAACGACCGTATGTGCGAGCTGAGCGACGAGACGATGCCCTTCTGGCAGAACGGCGTGCTCTATGTCGCGGGCGCAACGGTGGACGATCCCGACGATCTCGGCATCCGCTACTCCTACAATCAGGAAAAATCGGTCGCCATCCTCTACAAGGGACAAAAGCTTTTGTACTGCGACCTTGCCGAGGGCACGATGATCAACAACCGCACGGGCGAGCGCTATGCGGGCAGCCCGATCGTGCGCGGCAGCATGGTCTTTTTCCCGGTCAATGTGCTTGCGAGCATTTTTGATCTCAAATACTCCACCACGAAGATCACCTACGGCTACCTGCTGCGCATCCGCAACGATGCCGCCGTGCTCTCCGACGAATATTTCATCGACGCGGCGACCGACCCCATCCAGAAGCGCTATCAGCAGTATGAGCGCGCACACACCGCGGAGCCGGACGACACACAGACAAGCTCTCCCACGCCCTCTCAGCCGACCGTCTACCGCGACCGCACGGTCTATCTGCTGCTCCCCGCGACGGAGAGCACGCTCACGCAGCTTCTGAGCGTGCTCGGCGCGCGTGACGCGCACGCGACGCTCCTGCTCACGCCGGAGCTTGCCGAGAGCGCGGGCGATGCGGTCCGCGGCATCGCGGCAACGGGCAACGCCGTCGCGCTGCGCATCGACGCGGAGACCGCGGAGGAGGCGCTCGCACAGCTTGAGCGCGGGAACGACGCGCTCTGGCGCGCCGGAAGCCTGCGCACGCGCCTTGTCTATCTCGACGGCGCGGACAAAACGCTGCGCGATGCGCTGACGGCGGCGGGCTACTGCCCGCTGACGGTGAATGTCTCCGACTTTACGCAGAGCGGCTCGCACTGGGCGCAGACCGCGCTCGACTATGCCGACCGCCGCGGCAGCGCGCGGCTCTACCTCGGCGCGGAGGAGAGCCTGCCGCTCTATCTCGTCACCACGCTCAGCCGTTTGCAGGCAGAGGGCGCGGCCGTCGCCGCGCTCAGCGAGGTCACGGCGTAAAGCTTTACAAAAAGTTCAGGAAAAGCGCGATAAAGCGTCTATAATAATGTCATTCTAAAGATAATTCACAAGCAACGGAGGATTTTGCCATGGCACGCAATATTCTTGTGGTCGAGGACGACAACAATATTTCCGACCTCATTCGGATGTATTTGGAAAAGGAGGGCTTCGAGGTCCGTCTCGCTCCCGACGGCGGCAGGGCCGTTGAGGAATTCGAGCACCGCACGCCCGACCTCGTGCTGCTCGATGTGATGCTGCCCGTGCTCGACGGCTGGGGCGTATGCGCGAAGATCCGCGAGAAGTCGAAATGCCCCATCATCATGCTCACCGCCAAGGGCGAGGTGGGCGACCGCATCCACGGGCTGGAGATGGGCGCGGACGATTATCTGGTCAAGCCCTTTGAGATGAAGGAGCTCATCGCCCGCATCAACGCGGTCCTGCGCCGCACGGAGATCCCCGAGGACACCAAAAAGCGCCTGAGCTTCGATCAGCTCACGATCGACCTCGACTCC
>CAYYCU010000189.1:0-2782 GCA_964470415.1 uncultured Ruminococcus sp. | reverse complement strand
AGCCGGAGTAGGCATAGGCCGTGCCGCCCGCGCGCTGTACGCCGCCGCACGCATGGACATGGCCGAGGGCAAGGTAATCCAGTCCGGACGCCGCGATCTCCTCGCGCGTGATGGGGTCGTAGCGCGCCTCCGTCCCTGTGAGGTCGGCGTGGAGCACGCCGAGATGAATTAGGCCGTCCTCGCTCGCATGAAAGCCGGAGAGCAGGCTCGTCTCCTGCTCGCTCGCTGTAAACGCCGCGCCGTACACCGCGCAGCCCAGCTCCCGAAGCTCCACGCGCTCAAGCTCGCCCGTGCGGAAAATATGGACATTCTCGCTCCACGGAAGCGTGGCGTAGAGCGAGCGGGCGGAATAGAAGTCGTGATTTCCCGGCGCGATGAACACACGCGCGCGCATCCCCTCAAACGCCGCGAGCAGCGTCTCGGCCGTCTCGCGGTAGACCTGCTCGCCGTCGAAGAGGTCGCCTGCGAGCAGGACGATATCAACCTCATTTTGGTTGACATAATTTGCAAGCCGCTCTGCCGTGGCGCGGCTCTCGCGCCGCCGCAGCTTCGACTGCTCGGCACCGAGCGCGCCGAAGGCACTGTCGAGATGAAAGTCGGCGGCATGAACGATCTTCACAGGCATGGCGTTCTCCCTTTCAGCCCTCCCGCGGCTTGCAGACATCGACCCAGCCGACGAAGTTGGAGGAATACTGCTCCAGCTCGGCGCAGGTCATTTCGATGGCGCTGTTGCTGCTGCCCGCCGCGGGGAACACCGTCTCGAAGCGCTTGAGCGACACATCGAGATAGGTTTTGACATTTTCCGGCAGGGCAAAGGAGCAGACCCCGCCCGGGGCATGGCCGGTGAAGGCACAGGCCTCGTCGAAGGTCAGCATCTTTGCCTTGGTGTGGAACTGCGCCTTATACTTCGCGTTGTCGATCTTCTGATCGCCCGCGACGACCACAACGATCGGCTCCTCGCCGAGCTTGAAGCTCATCGACTTCGCAATGCGCGCGCCCTCCACGCCGACGGCGACCGCCGCCAGCTCGACCGTGGCGCTCGAGACCTCAAACTCGCGGATGCGGTCGGCGATGCCGCAGCCCTCAAAATAAGCTCTTACCTTTTCAATGGACATTTTCTTTTCCTCTTTTCTTTCTATCGCACATCGACGCGCTCCACGCCGACACAAAGTCCCGTCTCGCTCTCCAGCGAGAAGATCGCGCCCTGGAGCTTGCACGCCCCCTCCGGCGCGCGGTAGCGCCCCGCAAGGCCGCCTAAAAAGGTCTCGACCGACTGCCGCGGCTCGATGCCGAGCACACTGCGTACTGCGCCGGTCATGCCGAGGTCGGTGAGGTAGCCTGTCCCCTTCGGGAAAACCTCCTCGTCCGCGGTCGGCACATGGGTATGCGTACCCCAGAGGGCGCTCACGCGCCCGTCGAGATAATAGGCCAGCGCGAGCTTTTCGCTCGTCGCCTCGGCGTGAAAATCGACAAGCGTGAAGGTCGGCTTCTCTCCGAGTGCAAGCAGCCTGTCCGCCTCCGTAAAGGGGTTTGAGGCATGGAAATTCAGGTCACAGCGCCCGATCAAATTCATCACCGCGATGCGCACCGCGCCGCAATCATACACGCCGTAGCCCCGCCCGGGGACCCGTCCGCCGAGATTCGCGGGGCGCAAAATGTAAGGACATTCGTCCAAATACTCCCTGATCTGCATTTTGCCGAAGGTGTGGTTGCCGAGCGTGATGACATCCGCGCCCGCCGCAAAGATGTCCTCCGCGTCGCGCGGCAGCAGGCCGACCATCGCCGCGTTTTCGCCGTTAACGACGGTAAAGTGTATATCTTTCCGCGTTTTCAGCGCGCGCAGACAGCGGCTCAGGTGCTTCACGCCGCCCTCTCCCACCACATCGCCGACGGCAAGGATATGATAGATCATTCCGCTCTCTCCTTCTCACGCGTATCATAGAAAGCAAAGCTCTCCGTAAAAAGGGCGCGCGCGTAATCGTTGAGCTGCGCGCAGTAGCCTTCATAGGCGGCAAGAAGCTGCTCGCCCTCCGCCGTCAGCACCGCGCCACCGCCGTTTTTGCCGCCCGTTGAGGAATGGAGCAGCTTCATGCCGAGTCCCTCCTGCGCGCTGCGCAGGATCGTCCACGCCTTGGAGTATGCCATATTCATCGACATCGCCGCCGCGCGTAGGGAATGATGCTCGCGTACACGGCGCAGCAGCTCGGCAACGCCTGGGCCGAAGCACTTTCGGTCGGTAAAAATACGCACGGTCAGCTCCGCGTGCAGATCGTTTTCCATCATGCCGCCTCCCTTTCGTTATCTATTTTTATGATAACGCCTTTCGTCCTCTTTGTCAATGCGGAAAACGACGGAGCGCCCCTCTGCACAGGACGCTCCGCCGTTTTTTCACCATAGGGTACGATAGCTTGCGTTCTCGCCGTCGAGCAGGAAGCCGTCGGTATCGTGAACACGCGCGTTCTCAAGCATCTTCTCGTAGCGGGTCAGTGTTGTCTTGCCGCTCAGGTCCGCGGAGGTATCGGTGAGCGTATTGTTGACGCCGTCAAGCGCCGTGCTCGGCGCAGCGGTGTCTCCCGCGCGCTTATCCGCGTTCGTATTGCCATAGCCGTTGCCATAGCGCACAACATCGTCCGCTATTCTGCCGGTGTAGCGTGTACCCGTGGCAGGGTCGGTCTTGAGCTCGTCCGTGACGGACGATCCGCTTTTCGAGCTGTTTGTCGTGTTGCTGCCGTCACCGCCGCAGGCGGTGAGCGTGCAGAGCAGCAGTGCCGTTACGGCGAGG
>CAYYCU010000188.1:0-2784 GCA_964470415.1 uncultured Ruminococcus sp. | reverse complement strand
TCGGTTCTTCTTAATTCTTCTTGCCGCGCCGAAAATTACAATAAGGATTGACAAATCGTCTTTTTTATGATAAAATAAAGAAAAGTCTAAGATTATGGCTTACAGACAGTTTGAAAAAAGGAGAAAAGGAGCACCTTAACACTCCCAAGAATAAAATGAAAAATATTTTAATCCTCTCCTGTAAAGCAGGCGAAGGACATAATGCGGCGGCAAAGGCACTTGTGGAACGAATTGAACACGAGGGACATAAAGCGCGCATTGTGGATTTTTTGGGACTTTCCAGCGATAAAGCAAGCGATGTGCTGAATGACTCTTATGTAAGCATGGCCAAGCATACGCCGCATCTCTTTGGCGCAATTTACCACTTGGGACTTTCTGTCAGCAGACATCTGCATCGCGGACATTCGCCGCTTTACTGGGCAAGCTCTAAAATGGCTCCCAAAATTTTGGAGCTTTTGGAAACCGAACAATTTGATGCAATTATTGCCACGCATCTCTTCCCGGCACTTGCCATTGCCTATTTAAATCAAAAGGGACACAAGCTTCCGCTTTCCATTGCGGTGGCAACCGACTATACCTGCTACCCGTTTTGGGAAGAAGCATCCTGCGACTATTACATTTTGGCGCATGAAGACATGGCCGAAGAATACGAAAAGCGCGGCATTCCCGCCGACAAAATGAAGCCCTATGGCATTCCCACCAGCATGCGCTTTTTAAATCTCCCTACGCGCGAGCAAGCCAAGGAGCAATTGCATATGGATCCCGCCAAAAAAATGTATTTGATTATGGGCGGAAGTATGGGTGCCGGGCATTTGCGCAGCTTTACAAAAAAAATGACAAAACACATCGGAGACGCGGAATTGGTGGTCATTTGCGGCAGGAACGATAATCTCCGCCGCGCTTTGGAAAAACGCTTTGGCAACGAGCCGCATGTGCATATCATCGGCTTTACAACCGAGGTTCCGCTTTACATGGCTGCCTGCGATGTGCTGTTTACAAAGCCGGGCGGCTTAACCTCCAGCGAGGCGCTGGTCTGCAAAGCACCCTTGGTTCATACGGCTCCGATACCGGGCTGTGAAAGCGATAATTTTAAATTCTTTGCGCAAAACGGCTTATCCATGCCCGCCAAGCACGGCAAAAAATTATTGCAATACGGAAAGCAACTTGCCGAAGAATCGGAAGAACAACAGCACATGCGCAACTGTCAAGAGCGTTGCGCAAAGCCCGATGCGGCATTGAATATTCTCCGTCTGATTGAAGAATATTCCGAGGTGAAAGACGCAGAAGAAGCAACCTGTTCAAAATAAAGCAGAAAGGATTGACCTATGTTTATCATGGAGCTTGCCGGCGTGCGGGTGCGGGTAGAAAATCACTATTCCTTTGTTCGGCAACAATGTAAAAATTTTATCTGTGCGGGAACCGATTCGGATTTTTCGGTAGAGGTCTCCGAACAAGAAATTGCAAAAGAGCAACAAAGCGGAGAATTTTCGGCAGGATATTGCGAAAGTATTTGCGTTTACCGACAAATCTGTGAAAAAATTGCCGCATACCATGTGTTTTTGATGCACTCTTCTGTTTTGGAGGTGGACGGTTATGCATACGCCTTTACGGCAAAAAGCGGCGTTGGAAAATCCACGCATACCGCGCTTTGGCTGAAAAATGTTCCGCATGCGCGTGTGCTGAACGGAGACAAACCGCTTTATCGCCTGGAGCCGGACGGTAGTCTGACCGCATTTGGCACCCCGTGGAACGGGAAAGAAAATTGGGGTGAAAATATTTCCGCGCCGCTTGCCGCCGTTTGCTTTATTGAACGCGCACCCGAAAACAGCATTCAAAAAGCCGAGCAGGCCGATGTCATCAACCGCTTGGTTCATCAGCTTTATTTGCGCGGCGAGCGCGCCTCCGTACAACAACGACTGGCATTAATGGATTCGCTGGTGCGTGCGGTTCCTTATTACATTCTTTCCTGCAACATCTCGGACGAAGCCGCACTTCTTGCATGGAATACCATGCGAAAAAAGCAATAAAAACGTAAAGGAGAAAGCTATGCAAATCAATCAGGATTTTACCATTCAAAAAGTAGGAGATTCCTATGTTGCGGTTCCGGTCGGAAAAACAAGCCAAACCCTGCATATCATGATTCACCTCAATGAAACCGGCGCTTTTTTGTGGAACATTATGGCAAAAAAGGACTGTTCCGAGGAAGATTTGGTAGAAGCATTGCTCGCAGAATATGATGTAGAACGCGAAATCGCCGTTCATGATGTTCATGCGCTTGTAGAGCAGTTGCGTGAGAAAAAGGTTTTTGCATGAATTCTACCATTGAAGAGCAGTTGGCGGAAAAAGGATTTTATATCAGCACAACGGTAGGTGTCAGCATGCGCCCCCTGTTAAGAGCCAATCGGGATCGCGTCCTCATCAAGCCGTTAAAAAATCAAAGATTAAAAAAAGGCGACCTTGCGCTTTACCGGCTGCCAATCGGAAAATATGTTTTGCACCGTGTAATCGCCGTAAAACCGGACCATTACATCATTCGCGGAGACAACACCTATATCAAAGAAAAAATTCCGGACGCATGGATTTTGGGTGTCATGACGGAAATTTACCGAGACCGACATCATATTACCGCCCAAAACAAGGGCTACCGCGTTTATGTTGCGATTTGGCAGGCTCTCTATCCGCTTCGGTTTTTTCTGCGGCATCTTTATCTTTTGGCAGCACGCCTCAAAAATAAACTTTTCCCACGCAAAAAAGAAACCGAGCAGATATAATTTTTTATCTTTT
>CAYYCU010000187.1:0-2791 GCA_964470415.1 uncultured Ruminococcus sp. | reverse complement strand
TTCGCTCCCGCTTACAGACCCAGCGCCGCCTTGACGAAGGCGAGGTCGGTCTTGGTCTCCTCGGCGAGGAACTTGAGGTCCACATCGCTGAGCTTGTCGACGGGATAGCTGCCGACCGTGTGCTTGATGTAGCTGCGGCGGATGTGCTCGAGGTCGAGGTCACGCGCCTTGAGCAGCTCGGGACGGGCGGGGAAGATGATGTTCTTGCCGGGGATCTCCTCCGCGGGGTCGCCGAACTTCAGCTCGATGCCGTTGCGGCGGGCGAAGCTGAGCTGCGGCATGATGCTCTTGCCGGCGCCGGTGTACTCGGTCTCCTGCGCGACAATGATCTGATCCTCGGGCATCTCCTGCGCCAGATAGAACGCGGCGGTCAGGCTGGTGTTGCCCGCGGGGCCCTTCTCCATGCCCTCGAGGGTGGCAAGCGCCTCGGTGATGTAAAAGGTCTCGCCCTGCGTGACGCTCACATAGCGGTCCATGTAGCGCAGAGGACGCGCGGCGCTGCGCGGAACATCGCAGCTATCGGGCTTGGAGCTGTGCGGCACGCCGAAGCCGGTGTGCGCGGTGGTGAAGCTCTTGCGGTTGAAGGCGGTGTCGCTCGCCATGTGCAGGCCGGAGAGGTCCACGGACGCGGCGATGACCTTCGTGTCGCAGCCGGCCTTGATAAGGCCGCGCGCGGTACCGGTCAGGTTGCCGCCGCCGGCGTTCGCCACGACGACCGCGTCGGGATGACGGCCGTACTTCTCGATGAACTGGTGGCCCAGCTCCCAGCCGAGGGTCTCAACGCCGCCGATGCCGAAGGCGCTGTAGAGAGAGGCGTTGAAGTAGCCGGTGTCCTCGAGCATCATGAGCGTCTCATAGAACAGCTCGGGACCGACGGTGAGCTGAAGGACCTCCGCGCCCAGTGCCTCGCACTTGCGCGCCTTCTCGATGATCTCGGGCTGGCCGACGCCGTGGGAGTCATAGCACTCCTGCACGATCAGGCACTTGAGGCCCTGCATCGCCGCCTGAGAGGCGACAGCCGCGCCGTAGTTGCCGCTCGTCGCGGCGATGACGCCCTTGTAGCCCATCTTCTTGGCGTGGTAAACGCTGGTCGCCGCGCGGCGCTCCTTGAAGGAGCCGGCAGGGTTGGACGCCTCGTCCTTCACGAAGATGCGCGCGCCGTAGCCGGGCTTCGCGCACTTTCTTGCCAGCGCCGTGAGGTTGTGCAGCTCAAAAACGGGGGTATTGCCCACATTGACAGACTGCTGGATGCGGATGTTGTCCTCAAGAGAATAGCCGGTGCTGTCCATCAGCTTTTCATAGTCGAAGGCGATGCCGCCCAGCTCAAACTGCTTGTAGTCCACGCCGGTCGCGTCGCGGATGATATCGTCCATGCGGCCGGTCACTGCATTATAGCTGCGATCCTTCATGCCTGTTCACCTCCAAAAAGCGCGCTGCGGAGCTGGTCGTCGATCGCCAGCACCTCGGGAACGAAATCACCGAAGTTGACATCGAACTGCGGGTTGACCTCCAGAAGCACACCGTACTCCTCGCGGCCCGTGCGCGTCACAACGCGGCACTCGCTGCCGAGCTCGGCATCCTCGATCAGATGTCCCTTGACCCACATCTCCAGCGGGACCTTCTTCGTATCCTCGGGCACACTTGCCGCACGGCCGGACGGCTCCAGCACATTGCGGTGGATGCGGACCCAATCGCCCTTTTTCGCCATGGTAGAATTACCTCCTATATCGTTCGAGATCGTTGTGGATTACTTCTTTTCCTTGGCCAGCTTTTCGGCCTTGCGCGCGTTGAGATACTCCTCGCCGTCGTGGTCGCCGATGTGCAGGAAGATGGAGGCGGTCAGCACGACCAGCAGGGCATAGCAGTAGATCGGGCAGGGCGTGACGGAGATGGCGGTAAGCGGCACCTTCGTCTCGGCGGCAAAGCCGATGGCGTAGATAACGCCCGCGCCCCAGGGCACGCAGTAGCACAGGGTATTGGACTGACCGTCGAGCAGGTTCGCCGCGCGGTAGCCGGTGAAGCCGTAGCGCTCGGACATCGGGCGGGCGAAGGAAGCGCCGACCGTCAGGATCGCGGGCGCGTTCAGGCCCATGATGGAGGAGAGCACGATGACCATCGCGGAGATGATCAGCTCGGCGCCGACAGAGGTCTTAACGGTGCGGCTCATGGCCTCGAGCAGCTTTCTGTCGCCGCCGCCCTCACGCAGGCAGCTGATGGAGCCGAAGAGCAGCATGCACAGGACGCAGACCTGGAGCATACTGGAAAGGCCGGTCTGGATGATGCCGCCGAAGGTGCAGTTGAGCACATCGCCCTTGTAGGCAATGGTGAACAGAGCGTTCTCCACATTGCCGTCCGTGCTGACGGAGGCGAACTTGAAGAGGCCGCAGGCAACGCCGATGACGCTGCCGGTGAGGCTGCCGATCACGGTCGCAATGATGATGTCGCCGGTCTTCATCGCAACATAAACGGTGAGGACGACCGCGATGAGCATCAGGAACGCCAGGGGATTGTACTCCAGCTCGTTGGCATAGGGCTCAACGCTGCCCTGCGTCATGGGGCCGATGATGAAAATGGCAACGATCGTGATCAGTGCCGCCGTTGCGGAGTATTTCAGACGGGAGCGGACCACGCCCGGGACATCCACGCCCTGAGAGGTCGCGGAGCAGATGGTGGTGTCGGACACGGGAGCGAGGTTGTCGCCGAACGCCGCGCCGGAGATGATGATACCGCACAGCAGAGGACCGTTGCAGCCCAGCGCGAGACCGGCGGGATACATAACGCCCATGCCGGC
>CAYYCU010000186.1:0-2795 GCA_964470415.1 uncultured Ruminococcus sp. | reverse complement strand
CCTCGCGCATCCGCGACGCGCTCGACGCGGGGGAGTTTGCCGCCTTCCGCGCGGAGTACAGCGAGAGACTTTCCAAAAGAGTTTGATTTTGCGGCAGAAAAGTCTTGCACATTGCGTGAAAGTCGGCTATAATAGCAACAATGCTGTTACGGCGTAAAGCGTAAAAAGAAAGGAACTTTTGTTATTATGGAATCCATGCTTCTCATGGTCGCAATGCTTGCGATCTTCTACTTCCTCATCATCCGCCCCGAAAACAAGCGCAAAAAGCAGGCGGAGCAGATGCGCAGCAGCCTCAAAAAGGGCGAGCGCATCACCACCATCGGCGGTATGGTCGGCAAGATCGTGCAGGTCAACGATGCGACCATCGTCTTCGAGACGAGCGAGGATCGCGTCCGCATCGAGGTGACCAAGTGGGCCGTCCAGTCCACCGAGTCCATGCAGCAGGCCGCTGCTCAGAAGGGCAAGAAGGCCGAAAAGGTCGAGAAGGTCGAAGAAAAGGCCGAGGAAGTCCCCGCGGTCGAGGAGAAGACCGAGGCTCCCGCGGAGGAGAAGCCCTCCTACGATCCCGAGATCAAGTAAATCAGAGCCGAGCTGAGAAGGCACCGACGAAGGTCGGTGCCTTCTTTTTTTGCCGCCGCGGAAGTCGGCGTTTTTTCTTTGCGGGAGCTTGGATATAAAACGGAGAAGGACAGCATAAGCTCTCGTGAGGAAAGGGGGCTGCGGTCATGGAAAAAGGGAAGGGGCCGATGCCGGAGCTGAAAACGGTCGGGATCGGCGCGGCGGTGTCGATGGGAGCGTATCTACTGTTGCTGACGCTCACGGCGTATCTGACGGTGAGCGGTCGGGTGGGGGAGGAATGGACGGAGCGCGCGGTATGGCTGTGCGCCTGCCTTGCGTCTCTCGCGGGTGCATGGACAGCGTCGAGAGGTGGGCGCGGCACACTGCCGCCGCTGCTGACGGGCGGCGCGTTCTGTCTGATGGCCGTGCTGCTCGGTGCGCTGTTCGGGGAAGGTGTGGTGCCGCACCGCGCCCTTTCGCTGCTCGCCGCGTCGATGGCGGGAGCGCTGAGCGCGGCGCTCCTTCGGCCGAGCGGGAGGGGCAGGCGCGGAAAACGGCGCAGAGCGGCGAATGTGCGGCGGTAAACATAAAGATCGAAAACGGGAGGATCTTGCGCCCTCTTAACAAATTGCACAAAATGGGGCCGAGGTGGGGACTTCGAGCGGGGGAGGAGAGCGTTTCCAGATTTGGTGAAGCTCTGTTTGCCGCGACACCATATCTTGTTCCGAATCGGCACGGTCTACGAAGTTGACATAATACAGTTAACATAATATTTTGACATAATTGACAAATTTCGGGAAAATGAGGAAATTCGCTTGCGAAACGGGAGCAAATAGCCTATATTTATAGTTGCTTTTCGCGCCTTCGCCCGCGTTTCCCGTGCGCTTCCCGACGGAGAAACAGTGGGGGATCGACTTTGAAGCAAGGACGAACGAGGGCGCATATCCGATGCGTCGGGCTGCCGCTTTCCATGCTGCTGCCGGCAGTCTTTTTTCTTCTCGGCGCATTGCTCGGCGGTATGCTGTCCGCGCATGGCGCGGAGGCGATGGGCGGCGAGCTGCACCGGTATCTCGACAGCTATCTGACCCTTCGCTCGGCGGGGGAGCTTTCATCTGCGGCTGTGCGGCAGACGCTCGGCTGCTTTTTTCGTGCGAGCGCGGCGGTCTTTCTGTTCGGCTTTGCCTCGCTCGGCGTGGTGCTGATCCCGCTCGTGTGCGCGGCGCAGGGCTTTCTTTACGCCTATGCGCTCGCCTGCTTTGCCGCCGGAGTCGGACAGGAGGGCTTTTTGCTGCTGCTCGTGCTGTTCGCCGTGCGGCTGATGATCGTCCTGCCCTGCACGCTGCTGCTCGCCGCCGCCGCGTGGGAGACCTCGCGTGCGCTCGCCGCGCTTTCGCTCGGCGGAGGAAAGCGAGCGGGAGGCGTGCGCTGCGGAAGGCTTTACTGGCTTCGCTTTGGGAAGGTTTGTGTGTGTTTGCTGCTCGGCGCGGCGCTGGAGCTGTGGCTCGTCCCGCGGCTTTTGACGCTTTTGCTGTGCTGAATTTTACGGAGAGGAGGTGTGCCCATGGCCGCCGGCTTGCTGGAACAATATGAGAGCTATCTGCGCGAGGAGAAGCACGCCTCCGAGAATACGCTCAGCTCCTACCTGCGCGATCTGCGCCAGTTTTCCGAGTATTTTTCCGCGCAGCGCGTGAGCGATCTGCGCAAGGTGAAGAGCGCCGCCATCGGCGACTATGTCACCTGGATGAGCGGAAGGGGAAAGTCCGCCGCCACGGTCACGCGCGCGCTCGCCTCCATCAAATCCTTTTACGCCTTCCTTCTCGAGCGCGGTGAGGTCAAGACGAATCCCGCCAAGAGCGTCACCGCCGTCAAGGTCGAGCGAAAGTTCCCCGAGATCCTCACGGGCAAGGAGGTCGAGCTGTTCCTCGACCAGCCCCGCTGCGTGGACGCCAAGGGCTACCGCGACCACGCGATGCTCGAGCTGCTCTATGCCACGGGCATCCGCGTGAGCGAGCTTATCGCGCTCGATGAGAGCGACTGCAGTCTCTCCGCGGGCTTTATCCGCTGCGCGGGCAAGGGGAAAGAGCGCATCATCCCGCTCTATCCCGCCGCGGTCAAGGCGCTGAGCGACTACATAAAGGAGGTCCGTCCGCAGCTTCTTGCCGATCCCGAGGAAACGGCGCTGTTCGTCAACATGAACGGCGAGCGCATGAGCCGCCAGGGCTTCTGGAAGATCGTCA
>CAYYCU010000185.1:0-2798 GCA_964470415.1 uncultured Ruminococcus sp. | reverse complement strand
GATATCGACCCGACCATCGTCCGCGTGGTGTGGGCGCTGCTGTCGGTCTTTTGGGGCACGGGCATCCTGCTCTATATCATCATGGCGCTCGTGATGCCGGTGAAGGACAGCGCGCATGTGATCGATGTGGAGAGCGAAGTGCGCGAGCCGAAGGAAAAGGAAAAGTACAAAGGCCCCGAAATCGACTGAGGGACTTGATTTTCCCGCCTGCGGGCGATATACTGAATTGTCTGCGGCGCGCTGCAAGCGCACCGCATGAAGAAAGAGAGGAAAGAGCATTATGATGACTTATCCCATGCATGTTGCGGGGCTTGTCCGCGACCTTCCCATCTGCAAGGTGACAGAGGATTTCTATATCGGCGCTTTTATCATGTTCGGCGATGCCGAGCTGACCGTTGCCTGCGCCCGCGACCTTTTGAAGCTCGCCGAGGAGCTGGACTATGACTATCTCCTCACCGCCGAGGCGAAGAGCATTCCGCTCATCCACGAGATGGCGCGTCAGAGCGGCGCGGAGAAGTACTTCATCGCGCGCAAGGGTCCCAAGGTCTATATGCCCGACCCGATCTCCGTGGAGGACCGCTCCATCACCACGCTCGGCGTGCAGCAGCTCTTCCTGGGCCGCGACGACGCGGACCTCATCAAGGGAAAGAAAATTTTGATCGTGGACGATGTCATCTCCACCGGCGGCAGCCTCCACGCGATGGAGACGCTTGTTGCCAAGGCGGGCGGCACGGTCGCCGGACGCATGGCGGTCCTCGCCGAGGGCGATGCCAAGACGCGCAACGACATTATGTTCCTTGCTCCGCTGCCGACCTTCAACGCCGACGGCAGCGTGCGCTGAAAAAAGAAAACAGCAAAAGCGCGGGAGCGGAAAACTCCCGCGCCGATTTTTTGTGCGCGAGGATTGCAAGCGGGCGGCGGCTGTGATAAAATCGGAGAAAATACGGAAAAGTGAGGATGCCAACATGGAATACGGTCTGCCCATCTGCCAAATGCTGCGCGGGAGCGAGGTCGAGGGCTTTTATGTCCTCAAGTCCGCGTTTCCGAAGGTGGCGAGCAACGGCAAGCCCTTTTTGAATCTGACGCTCTCGGACTGCACGGGAGCCATCGACGGCAAGGTATGGGACTACGGCGGTCCCATCGGCAGCGCGGACGAGGGGAAGGTCGTTAAAATTCGCGGCAGCGTGTCGGAATTTCGCGGCGCCTTGCAGCTCACGGTCGAGCGCATCCGCCTTGCCGCGGAGGACGACCGCTACGATGTGACGGCGCTCGTGCCGGTCGCGCCGATCGACGAGACGGCGGGGCTCGCCGAGGTACGGGAACGGCTCGAGTCCATCGAGGATGCGGACTATCGCGCGGTGAGCCTCGCGCTGCTCGAGCGCCATCGGGAGCGCTTTGCGACGATCCCCGCCGCCAAGAGCGTTCACCACGGCTTTCTGCGCGGACTGATGATGCACACGCTCAATATGCTGCGCATGGCGGACTTCCTCGCGGGACTGTACGCGGATACGGTCGACCGCAGTCTGCTCCTCGCGGGCACCTTTGCGCACGATCTGCAAAAGGAGCGGGAGTTTACCTTCTCCGCGCTCGGTCTGGTGACGGATTACTCCGTGTCCGGTCAGCTTTTGGGGCATCTGGTGATGGGTGCGCAGGAGGTCGCGGAGGTCGCGCGGGAGCTGGATATTCCCGAGGAAAAGTCGGTGCTGCTCCGGCACATGGTCCTCTCGCACCACGGCGAGCCGGAGTTCGGCGCGGCGGTGCGTCCCGTGTGCGCCGAAAGCGAGCTTTTGAGCTACATCGACAAGATCGACAGCCGCATGGAGATCTACCGCGAAACGCTGGCCGAGGTGCCGCTCGGCGGCTTCAGCGAGCGCGTGTTCGCGCTCGACGGGAAGAAGCTCTACCATCACGGATAAGAGGCGAAAACAATGGCGACGACGGCGGAGTATGTCGAATATGTCTGCGAGCAGCTTCGCGGCGCGGGAGCGCTGCGGACGAAGAAAATGTTCGGGGAATACATGGTGTATGTGAACGAAAAGCCCGTGGTGCTCGTGTGCGACAACACGGTGTTCGTAAAGTGCCTGCCTGAACTCGACGCGCTCATGGCGGGCGCGGAGCGAGGCCTTCCCTACGCGGGCGCGAAGGAGCACTATATCCTCGATATCGACGACGCGGAGACGGCGCGGCGGGTCGTGGCGCTGCTGGAGGAGCTCACGCCGCTGCCGAAGCCGAGAAAGAAAAAGGAGAAAACAGGCGATGCTCAAATGCTTTGAGGAGATGACCGTGCGCTGGTTCCACCGCGCCTTTGTCTATACCGGCTCCGTGACGGAGCGGGGCGTTGATTTCCGCTACCGCTACGAGCAGGTGAAAACGGACGGCGGCGCGGAGCTGAGGGCCTCGACCTATTCCGCGCGCTGCTACGAGCGTGCGGATGATGTGGAGGAAAAGCTCTTCCCCTGGACGGAGGAGGGCGTCGCGGCACTGCGGGAGTGGTATCAGGCGCAGTATGAAAGCTACGCCGCGCGGACGGAAAAATGAAAAGACGGACCGCTTTGAAAGCGGTCCGTCTTTTTACAGTCGGATCTCGGGCAGCGCGCCGAGCGTGTCACTTTCGTGCGAGACGAGCAGGACGATCCTTTCCTCTGCCGCGCGGCGGATAAGACGCTCGGCGGCAAGACGGTTTTCCCCGTCCAGACCGGTGAAGGGCTCGTCGAGCGCGAGCGCGTCGGCGGGCGCGAGAAGTGCGCGGGCAAGCGCAAGGCGGCGCTTCATGCCGCCCGACCAGTCCCGCACGGGCT
>CAYYCU010000184.1:0-2888 GCA_964470415.1 uncultured Ruminococcus sp. | reverse complement strand
TGCGAATACGGGAATAAAAGCCAAGGATCACTTCATCGGTGCTGTTTGCCATCCATGCAGTATCTCCACTTGCGATGGAGCGCGCCTGAGCTTCGGTCAGAGTGGTGGAGTCCTTGTATCCCAAACCACCATGCTTGAACTTTCGCTCCAGATGAATGACAGACGGGTCGTGATTGTAAAAACGAATGCGGTATTTTTCCCGAATGCTTACGCCATCCAGCTTTTCACGAAGTGCCTTGTCGTCCAAATTGTCAAAATACAGGCTGCGGATCTCATATTGCCCGTTGATCGCATGAGGGTCAGGATGCATGACTGCACGCAGTCTCTGACGCAAAATCAGCATATCCAAATTGCTGATCTCATGTTTCACTTCATGTCTGAATTGCAAATCACATTCCTCCTTCCTGATTTATATTATAGAACCCGAACCTATGACTGACATTAGAAAAACCTTTCCGACGGCGAATGCCATCGAAAAGGTTTTTGAAAATTTTGTGGATGGAATTAGAAGCGAGCGACAAAATAAATGGTTCCGCTGTCGGTATAATTTGCTTTCAGCGTTCCACCAAAGCTTTCTGCAATGGCGCGGGCAGCAGAAAGTCCGATGCCGTAGCCGGAAATGCTGCTATCCTGCGTTCTGGCACTGTCGCCACGGTAAAAACGCCCAAATAGCGGTTCTGTGTCCAAATTCTCCGGCGTGTCACAGGTATTTTCTTCCACAATCTCAATATGTCCGCCGTTGCGGCAGGCAGTCAATCGAACCACGCCACCATTCGGTGTGTATTTGACCGCATTATCCATCAAAACAGACATCATCTGTGTAAAAGAATCTCCATGTACCTGCATAAACAGATCAGGCTGAATGAACGCTGAGAAATCAATGTTTTTTTCCGCGAGCATATCCTCATAGCCGGGGAGAAGATTTTGTATCCGTTCGCTGATATGGAGGGCTTCGGTGGGCAATTGAATTTCCTCATCCAGCTTTGCGAGGGTCAGCAAATTCGTCATCAGTACATTCAGTCGCTGGGTTTGCCGGCGAATGTTTTGCGTATATTTTGTTTCCCCATAAATCAAAGAAGAAGCATCATTATTGGATCGTATGATCGTCAGCGGTGTTTTCAGTTCGTGTCCTGCGTTTGTGATAAATTGCTTCTGCTTTTCCATGCCTGCCAAGATCGGACGCACCACCTTGCCGGACAGCAAAACCACAAATACCAGGATAAGCAGCCAGCAAGCCAATGCGATCACGCCCGAAATGCTGAAAACCATCACATAAGTCTGTATCTGCCGGGAAACATCCATGAAGAAGATCAGCTTATCCGTTCCCACAGCCTTGGTTTCATATTTGAAATTGTTGATTTTGCCGCTGCTATTGGACACTCTTTTTGCATATTGGGCGGCTCCATCCACGGTTACAGAGCAAATCTGCTCAAGATTGGTATCCTTCACATTTCCGTTGGCATCGACGCAGACCATAAAGAAACGAGCCGACTTCACAGTATCCATATTCATAGGAGGCTGAAATGGGCCGTTGTCGAAAAAATCCATCTGCATGAGGGCACCGTTGCCCTGTGTGATCGTATGCAGCACATTATCCGATTGCTGATCCAGAATGACCCAGCTGAAAATATTGATCGCACCGATCAATACCACAAGCAGAATCGTAACTGCGGACATGGCGAAAAATACAAATTTCTTACGCAATGTCTTTTTCATTGCGACACCTCCAAACGGTAGCCAATGTTGCGTTTGGACACGATCTCAACAGCTGAGTTCATGGCAGACAACCTTTTCCGCAAATAGGAAATGTAGAGCCACACGCTGTTTGTATCCGTTTCCGTGTCATATCCCCAAGCCTTGACCAGAAGATCCTCTGTGGAGAGGAAGATGCTGTGGTTCATCATCAACTGTTCCATCAGGCGGTATTCCTGTTTGGGCAGTACAAACTCCGTGCCGTTGCAGGAGAGGACGCCGGATTGGATATTCAGCGTTAAATCCCCAAAGGTCAGTAAATCTGGATGAAATTCCTCACGGCGACGCAGCATCGCCCGAATGCGAGCCAGCAGTTCCCTCATATCAAAAGGCTTCGGCAGGTAATCATCTGCCCCTGCATCCAGTCCGCGGATACGGTCATCCACCTGTGTCCTGGCAGTTAGCAGGAGGATTGGTGTCTTGCTTCCGTTTTTCCGTAATGCGGAAAGCACCTCAATACCGCTTCGTTTCGGCATCATAATGTCCAAAATAATGCCGTCGTAATCGCCGGACATCGCATATTCCAAGGCATCATCGCCGTTATAAACAGCATCTACAATATATTTATGATAAGTCAGGATGTCTGCCACCGCTTCCGAAAGGGAGCGTTCATCCTCAGCATATAGCAGCTTCATAGTATCCTCCGAAAATCTTTTCTATTATCATATCACACGAATATGAACATTTCACATAAAAGCTGGGAAAACCGGGATTTTAATTTTATTATATCCGTTCAACCTTAGATTTGCATAAGATTTTTCCGCATCGGTGCGTACTACCAGCAATACAGACTGTGTTTACGAGCAGAGAGAAATCCCAGTGGATAGAATTGCGATCCTCAGAATCGAATAAACAAAGGGGCTGTTGCACACCCAGCAAACACACATGCAGAACTGGTACTGTCAAGAGTTATGCGCAAAATAGTCAGCGTCACTTATGAAGTTGGTCAGGGCAAACGCATGAGTTAAATTACGATTAAAATATTACATTTTATTATCAAAAGGATTTTGCTCAATCTATGTCGAAGAATACAAAAGAGGTGATTACGGTGATTCAAAAGTATTTCGCGACATTAACTGACCCGCGACAGCAATCAAAGGTTCGTTACAATCTGTTGGAAACGATTGTGATGGTGA
>CAYYCU010000183.1:0-2890 GCA_964470415.1 uncultured Ruminococcus sp. | reverse complement strand
TCAGACTTGAGCTGCCCTGCGGATGGGATGGCGAATGACCGTTTTTCGCTTTTCCGGTGCGACCCTTCTTGCGTCGGAGAGATAGATCTCGTGGTGGAAGCGCTCGGAGGTGATGTCCGTTTCATAGCCGTTTTCCCTGAGGTAGGCATCCATCAGGGCGACGGTCGCGGGCTCATCATCGTAAGGGCCGATGTGCATACACTGCACGCAAAGCCCCTCGTGATAGGTGAAAAATTCCACCGCGGAAAAATCGGTTTGTTTCTTTTCGGTCGCCTCGCTGATCGCCCAGTCGAGATCCGCCCTTGTGACAAAATCGGGCAGGCGGATCAGCGAGATCCACCGATATAATTCCTTGTGGGCGTAGTCGATGCCGCGCCCGCCGTCCTGCCACCAGAAGCCCTCCAGCGGGGGAACGACATAATCAAAGTAGCCCTCGATGCGCCGGCCGCCCATTTTGCTCATTTTGACGGTGAAGGCGATGCCGTAGAGCAGGCTCATGGCGCGCTTGTATTCGCCGCCCTCCTCGTTCGGGTCGCCCTTGCCGCGGACGGCAATAAAATTCATAGGGGGAACCTCCACGATGCAGGGCGTCGCCTTCGGCAGATAAAATTCCTTGTATTCCTTCTTATAATCGAACGCCACGGGCGGCCTCCTTTTCAGGACTCTTTTTTCCGCACGGGGAAGCAGACCTCGGTAACGAATTCGTCGGGGTCCTGCGTCTCGTGCGGGGAGACATGATAGATGTCGAACATGGGACCGTCGTAGGCATAGCCGTTCGCTTCGATCCATGCGGTGAGCTCGGCGATGACATCGTTCATCTGATGATAGCCGCCGCGGAAGGTGCAGCCGGCGTAGGTGACAGGCGGGAGCGTGCGGAAGCGGACATGCTCGGTGTCCGCATATTCGCCCCTGACGGTTTTGGAGGCTTCCACGGTCACATCCTGCTCCTTGAACTCGCCGTCGAGAAAGGTGACGCAGCGATAGCAGGGGTCGGCGGGGACGAGCGGGATATGATCGGTCTCCTTGCAGAGATAGTGCCAGAGCATTCCCTCGTCCTCGTAGCGGGGGATAGTCATGCGGACGGTGGCGGCGTAGCGCGCGGGGAGTGTTTTGACGGTGACATTGTAATTCATGCTTTCTTCCTTTCTCAGCCGCTTGCGGGCTGTGTCCAGAAGGCGAAGCTGCTGCGTAAGCTCCTCCTGCCGCTCTGTCAGCTCGGCCTGCCGTGCGGCGAGCTGCGCGTCCAGCCGCTCGGGATCGTCGTAGACCGGCAGGAGCGCACGGACCTCGGCAAGGCCGAAGCCCATGTCGCGCAGTGCGCGGATGCGGCAGACGGTAGGGAGCTGAGACTCGCGGTAATAGCGGTAGTCGGTGAAGGGGTCGATGCGGTCGGGCCGCAAAAGCCCGATCTCATCGTAGTAGCGCAGCATACGCACGCTCACTCTGGACAGCTTTGAAAAATCTCCGATCCTCAGCATGGCGGTACCTCCGTGCCTTCGTTTTTGAGCTCGTGCTCAGGATAAGCCCTGACACCGTGTGAGAGTCAAGCGGAAATTTTTCAAATCGGAAGAAAAGCGAAAGGGAAGTCAGGCCGTCTCGAAGCCCACGATGATGCCGCCGCGCTCGGCATAGTAGCTGCAAAGGCCGCGGCAGGGGGAGATGACGATATCGGCCTCGGGGAACTGTGCGTGGATGGCGACGCGGACGCTCAGCGCGATGGCGGGGTCGCCCGCGTGAGAGATGCGGACCTTGCCGCCGTGATAGCCCGCGACACACATCTGCTCGACCATGGAGGAGATCGCCTTTCGTTCGCCGCGGCACTTTTCGATGGGCTCGATGACCCCGTCGTCGCTCGCCTTGGCGAGGATGCGGATGCCGAGCAGACCGATGGCGCTTGCCACGAGCGGGCTGACGCGCCCGTTCTGCGCAAGATTGTGCAGAGAGCGCAGGCAGAAGACCAGATGCGTGGAGGCAAGGTACTCCTTGCCGGCATCGCGGACCTCCTCAAAGCTGAGGCCCTGTGCGATCAGGTCGGTGAGCTTTTCAAGCAGCAGGCGCATTTCGGGGCCGGTGCTGAGCGTGTCGAACACATGGATCTTGACCTCGGGATGGGATTGCAGATAAAGCTCGCGGGCCGCCATTGCCGAGCCATAGGTGCCGGAGAGATTGCTGGTGATGGTGACGACAAAAATCTCGTCGTACCCCTCGAAGGCGTTCATCCAGCTGTCGGGGCCGGGACAGGCGGTGCCGGATTTGCCCTTGTGGGCAGCCATGAAGTCGAGCATCTCCTCGGTGTCCAGATGGTCGTCGTCGATGAAGCATTTTTCACCCGCGTGGATGGTCATGGGGATGGACTGAAAGCAGACGCTTTCCTTCGGTGCGAAGAAGCCGGCGGAAGAATCGGCAATGAGCTTAAACATAAACAGGACCTCCGTGCTGTTGTTGATATTGCTATCATACCTCTTTTTTTGCGCGCTGTCAATCGCTCGCTCCGCCGCGTTCGTGCGGCGGAGCGAAAAAAGAAGCGGGATGCTGTGCATCTCGCTTCTTTTTCACTTACTTTTTACGGGAGAAGTCGGCGGTCTTGCGCTCGTGGGGCAGGGAATGGGCCATCGGCGTGAGGACGCGCTGCTTCTCGGGATGGCGCAGATTGCGCACCTTGATGAACTTCTCGGCGACCTGCGGGAAGAGGGCGAGGGAGAGCACATCCTCCTCGCTGCGGGCGAGGGACTTGTACTGCTCGCGGTACTTCGGCAGCTCCGGCTCGAGCAGGTCGGCGGGACGGCAGGTGATGACCTCCTCCGGCTTGATGCCCGCCTTGGCGCGGACTTCCTCATTGACCTTGCCGGGGAGCTTGCCGTACTCGCCGCGCAGCATCGCGCGGGACTCC
>CAYYCU010000182.1:0-2911 GCA_964470415.1 uncultured Ruminococcus sp. | reverse complement strand
TCTCGCCCTGCTTGCGGGGCTTGACGTGGCAGGTCACCATGTTGATGCCTTCCACGACGACCTTGGCTTCGCTGGGAACAGTGCCGAGCACCTTGCCCTGCTTGCCCTTGTCCTTGCCGGACAGGACGATAACGGTATCGCCCTTTTTCACATTCATAGCCATTTTCTTCAAGCCCTCCTTACACAACTTCGGGAGCGAGGGACAGGATCTTCATGTAATCCTTGTCGCGCAGCTCACGGGCGACGGGCCCAAAGATACGGGTGCCGCGGGGGTTCTTGTCGTCCTTGATGAGGACGGCGGCGTTCTCGTCGAAGCGAACGTAGGTGCCGTCGTTACGGCGCACGCCCTTCGCGCTGCGGACGATAACGGCCTTGACGACCTCGCCCTTCTTGACCGTGCCGCCCGGGGTGGCCTTACGGACAGAGGCGACGATGACATCGCCGATGTTGCCGTACTTACGGCTGGAGCCGCCGAGCACACGGATGCACTTGATCTCCTTGGCACCGGTATTATCGGCAACCTTGAGGAAACTCTCTTGCTGGATCATTTTTCCGGTACCTCCTTACTTAGCCTTTTCGACGATCTCGACCACGCGCCAGCGCTTGTCCTTGCTCAGAGGACGGGTCTCCATCACCTTAACGGTATCGCCGATACCGCATTCATTGTTCTCGTCATGCGCCTTGAGCTTATAGGTGCGGCCGACGATCTTCTTATACAGGGGGTGAGCGACGCGGTCGGCGATCGCGACGACGACGGTCTTATCCATCTTGTCGGAGACGACCTTGCCCACGCGGACCTTACGGGAGGAAATTCTCTTCTCTTCCATGTTACTTCTCCTCCTTTTCACGGATCATGGTTTTGACTCGGGCAATATCACGCTTGGTCTCAACGAGCTTCTGAGGATTGTCAAGCTGATTGGTCGCGTGCTGCATACGCAGGAAAAACAGATCTTTCTTCAAGGCATCGAGCTTCTCGTTGAGCTGCTCGACGCTCATTGCACGAACTTCACTTGCCTTCATCTTCATTCACCTACTTCCTGGGTCTCGGTGTCCTCGCGGCGAACGATCTTCGTCTTGATGGGCAGCTTGTGGCTGGCCAGACGGAGCGCCTCGCGGGCAACATCTTCGGGAACGCCGGCGATCTCAAACATGACACGGCCGGGCTTAACAACGGCTACCCAATACTCGGGAGAGCCCTTACCGGAACCCATACGGGTCTCGGCAGGCTTCTGGGTAACGGGCTTATCGGGGAAGATCTTGATCCAAACCTGACCGCCGCGCTTGGTGTAGCGGGTCATGGCGATACGGGCGGCCTCGATCTGATTGCTGGTGATCCAGGCGGGCTCAGTGGCGACAAGACCGAACTCACCGTAGGTGACGGTATTGCCGCGCATGGCCTTACCGGTCATGCGGCCGCGCTGGACGCGACGGTATTTAACTCTCTTCGGCAGAAGCATTACTGAGCCCCTCCTTCCTTATTCTCTGTGGGTCTGCGGAAACCGCCCTGGGGACGGTCGCCCTGCGGGCGATTGCCGTTGCGGTTGAAGCCGTTCTGACCATCGCGGCGCTGGAAGCCCTGACCGTCACGACGGGGACGACGGTCGCCGTCACGACGGGGACGGCGCTCGCGGCGCTCCTCGTAGGGCTTGGTGGTGTCGAGCGTGCGCGGGGTGGTGCGCAGGGTCTGGGTGAGGACCTCGCCCTTGTAGATCCAGACCTTCACGCCGATACGACCGAAGGTGGTCGCAGCCTCGGCGAAGCCGTAGTCGATGTCGGCACGGATGGTCTGAAGGGGAATGGTGCCCTCGTGATAGTGCTCGGTGCCGGCGATCTCACGACCACCGAGACGACCGTTGCAGCAGCACTTGATGCCCTTGGCGCCGGCGCGCATGGCGCGACCCATGGCGTTCTTCATCGCGCGGCGGTGAGAAGTACGCTTCTCGAGCTGCTGGGCGATGTTCTCGGCAACGAGCTGAGCGTCCATATCGGGAGAGCGGACCTCGACGATATTGAGCTTGACCTTCTTGCCGATCATGGCCTCGACGGCAGCGCGGAGCTTCTCGACCTCGGCGCCGTCCTTGCCGATGACCATACCCGGACGCGCGCAGTGCACGAACAGGGTGACGACGTCGTTGCTGCGCTCGATCTCGATCTTGGGCACGCCCGCGCCGTACAGGGTCTTCTTGAGGAACTTGCGGATCTTGTGATCCTCGACGATCAGATCGCCGACCTTTTCATCTCTGGCATACCAGCGGGAGTCCCAGTCTTTGATGACGCCAACGCGCATGCCGTGGGGATTAACTTTCTGTCCCATAAAACTGTCTCCTCCCTTTATTCCTTCTCAGCCACGGCGAGCGTGACATGAGAGGTACGCTTGTTGATGCGGTAGCCGCGACCCTTGCTGGCAGGGATCATGCGCTTGAGGATCGGACCGCCGGTGGCGTAAACTTCGCTGACATAGAGCTTGCTGACGTCCATGCTGAAGTTGTTCTCAGCATTGGCGACGGCGCTCTTGAGCAGCTTGATGAGCGGCTCGGACGCAGCCTTGGGGGTCTGCATCAGAATCGCCATTGCAGTGCCGACATCCTTGCCGCGGATCAGATCGCAGACGATCTGGACCTTGCGGGGAGAGATGCGGACGTATCTCAGATAAGCTTTAGCTTCCATATTCTGCATCCTCCTTACTTAGACTTGGCGTGACCGCGGAAGGTACGGGTGGGGGCAAACTCGCCGAGCTTGTGACCGACCATATCCTCCTGGACATAAACGGGAACGTGCTTGCGACCGTCGTAGACGGCGATGGTATGACCGACGAAGGCGGGGAAGATCGTGGAGCTGCGGCTCCAGGTCTTGAGGACCTTCTTCTCACCGGTCTTGTTCATTTCTTCGACTCGCTTGATGAGCTCAGGGG
>CAYYCU010000181.1:0-2940 GCA_964470415.1 uncultured Ruminococcus sp. | reverse complement strand
TAATGAATTTTTGCCAATGCTTTCATCACGCGGTCCCAATCCACAATGCCGTAATACGGCAGCGTGTGAGAATCTATAATGCCGTCCACATCGTGCACATGCAGGGCTTTCAAATGTCGGTTGCCAAGCTTTTCAATAAATTCGTCAAGTTCTTCGCAAACAAGACAAGCATGCCCAATATCCAAGCAAGCAACAAAACGGCTGTCGTTCAGCGTCTCCATATAACGAACAAACTCTTCCGGGCGCGAACACGTGGAGTGCGAAATTTTTCTGTCCGTGCGTTGCCACATGTTTTCCACTGCAATTTTGATATTGTATTCTTCGCAATAAGGAAGCAGACGGTTATAGAATTGCATATTCATTTCAAACAGTTGCTCCGGCACTCCCTCCGTACGGTAAACCAGGTGCTGTACGGGATGTACCACAATAACGGGAACTCCCAAATAGGAAGCGTTGCGCATGGCACGCACCACACCTGCAAATCTTTCCTCGGAGCGTCCCGCATCGTGGGAGCTGCTTGGAAACGGTGCATGTGCTTGATTAAAAAAGATTCCCTTTTCCTCGGCTGCGGCACGGAACGAAAGAAACCGTTCTTTCCATTCCGCACTGTCGGTTTCCAGCGCACAGTATTTCTCCTCGTAGAAAGGAAAATCTATTGCATCAAATCCGGCGGTCGCCATCATTTGAATGGCTTCTTTCGGATCGTCATAACGTCTTAAAAGCACTTCAAAGGTTGAAGAAAGTAACATAAAACATACCGTCCTTTTTATTTTATAAAGCAAACGCTTTCTGCAGACATTATACTACTTTTTGGCATTGGTGTCAACAAAAAAAGCGCATTTTTGCATATTTTTCAAAAATCGCTCATAGGCTTTTGTGAGGTGATGCAACATGAAAAAAAGAGGCGCGCGAATTTTAACGCTGCTGTTGGTACCCCTGCTGTTGTTGGGACAGCCTTTTTCGGCGTTGGCGGAAGGTACAAACGAGCCGCTTGACGCATCCGAAACGATGCCGGCGGGAACGTCCGACCTTGGCGTAACGGACGGCTCTTTGAATCTCTCCTGCAAAAGCGCCGTTTTAATGGAAGCCAATACGGGCTTGATTCTTTACAACCAAAACCCGGACGAGGCATTGCCGCCGGCTTCCGTTACCAAAATTATGACTTTGCTGTTAATTATGGAAGCGGTTGACGCGGGCGTGGTGCATTTGGACAGTTTGGTTACCGTTTCGGCAAATGCAGCCTCCATGGGCGGCTCGCAGGTTTACCTCAAAGAGGGCGAACAAATGTCGCTTGAGGATTTGCTGAAAAGCGTGGTGATTGCGTCCGCAAACGATGCCGCCGTGGCACTTGCCGAATACATTGCGGGCAGTGTTCCGGCATTTGTTGAAAAAATGAACCAACGGGCAAGCGCGCTGGGAATGAAAAACACCGTCTTTGAAAATGTAACGGGACTTGACGATACGGCAGAACAGCACCTGACCAGTGCGCACGATATTGCCGTGATGTCACGGGAATTGATTCGCCATAAAACCATTTTAAATTACAGTTCCATTTGGATGGACAGCATTCGAGACGGCGCATTCGGCCTGACCAATACCAACCGTTTGGTGCGCTTTTATCCCGGCTGTACGGGACTGAAAACCGGCTCCACCTCCAAAGCCGGCTTTTGCGTCAGTGTAACAGCCGAGCGCGACGGACTTTCGTTGATTTGCGTTATCATGGGTGCAGAATCGCGCGACAGCCGCAACGCGCTTGCCACACAGCTTTTGGATTGGGGTTTTGCCGGATACGGTATTTATACTTATGAGGCGGGAGACTGCGCACCGATTGCGGTAACGGGCGGCGTGCAAAACAGCTGTTCGCTCTCGCACGGCACCTTTCAGACCGTATTGCCAAAGCAAAAGCTTTCCTTGGTCGAGGTGCAAACCGATTTGCCGGCAAGTATCGCAGCACCGGTAAAAAGCGGCAATGCGGTGGGAAGCATCTCCTTTTTATTGGATGCAGAAGTGATTGGCAGTACGGCAATTGTAGCCGATGAGGATGTCCCGAAAATCAATTTTTTTCAAATTCTCGAACGGATGTTTGCAGGATTTTTGTTGATTTGAAGCAAAACGGCAGGACGCACAATCCCCTCTTATCAGAGGATTGTGCGTCCTGCAATTGTTTGCCGCACCGGCAAAATCAGTCCAAATATTCAAAAATCATTTGATAAAGGTCTGCAAAAAAGGTTTCTTCTTTGGGATACTTGGCAAATGTAATCGGGGCGCCCGCAAGACGGTCAATTTCGGCAATCACGCGCTCCCGTCCAATCCGTTCCTCCAAAAGCGTTAAAAGGCGAATATCCTCCAATGCATTGGCAAACACCTTTTGCCGCAAAGAAGGAATGACGCCGTCCTTGTAAGGATAAACGCTGAACGGATCGCCGGACGGCCAATCATCGTTTCCGCAGGTTTCAAAATACGGATTGATTTTACGCTCCGATCTTGCACTGTAATAGAAGTTGTATCCCCATTGCAAAAAGCCTTCGATGCCAAACTTGTACATCTGTACGCCGATGATGCGCGTACGGGCAGACGGCATGGCAAAAAAGCGATTGGAAACATCTACGCCCTGGCCGCAGCAATAATAACACCAAAGCCCCGGAACATGCGCCTCCAAATACGGTTCGATATGGTTGGTTGCCACAACGGGTGTGGAAAGCAAGCCCTCCTTATAAAAAGCAAGATCGGAAAGCGCGTCCATATGATGACAGCCTTCAATCATCGGACAAAGCACCTCCGCCGCGGCACGGTAGGCATCCAAATGCGTCATGCCGGGCTCATCCGAAACATGGAACCAAAGCTGTTTTTTGTCAACTTTTGCATCTGCAAAAAAGGTCAGCAATGCGGGAACAAATTGCCGCAAAAAGCCAACGTATTCCTCGGAAACCGCATCGGTTT
>CAYYCU010000180.1:0-2967 GCA_964470415.1 uncultured Ruminococcus sp. | reverse complement strand
TCGGACAGGTATTCGTCAAAATTTGCCGCGGCTTTGGCATGCGGGTGCTTGCATACGACAAATACCCGCTCCGCGACTCCGACATCTGCTATGTCTCCCTGGAAAGACTGTTTACCGAAAGCGACATTATCTCGCTCCACTGCCCGTTAACCGAAGAGACCTACCACATGATTGATGCCTCCGACATTGAAAAAATGAAAAAAGGGGTTACCGTCATCAACACCTCGCGCGGTGCGCTGATTGATACCGAAGCATTACTGGCAGGCATCAAATCCCGTAAAATCGGTGCCGCCTGCTTGGATGTTTATGAAGAAGAATCCGAGCTTTTCTTTGAAGATTATTCGGCTCACATTGTGGAAGACGATATGCTGGCGCGTTTAATTTCCATGCCCAATGTCATTCTCACGTCACATCAAGCTTTTTTGACCGAAGAAGCGCTTTCCAATATTGCCGAAACGACCGTGCAAAACATTACCGCCTATTTTCAAAATAAAATTTGCCAAAACGAAGTACACGCCGAGAGAACGAATTGAAAAACAGCCGATCCGTAAAATCCCCGCAAATGCTTAATCGGATACAATATCCTTAATAATTTCACCTGCCATAATGAGTCCCATGACAGACGGAACAAAGGAAACCGAACCCGGCGGTATTTTGCGCGCTCCGTTTTCCGCAGCCTCGGCAGCAGGTGCATCGTGCGGCGGGACTGCCGCAGGCTCGTCCGAAAAAACGACTTTCAGCCGCGTAATGCCGCGTTCCCGCAAAGCATGACGCATGACGCGTGCAAGCGGGCAACCCGAAGTTTGAAAAATGTCGGTCACGGTAAAGCGAGTCGGATCCAATTTGTTCCCCGCCCCCATTGCTGCAATCAAGGGAACACCGACCTGCCGTGCCCGCACGGCAAGCTCGATTTTGGCGGAAACCGTATCCACCGCATCGGCAATATAGGTATAGCCATCCAACGGATATTGCGCGGCATTGTCCGGCAGGTAAAAGGTTTGAAAAGCGCGTACACGGCACGAGGGATTAATATCCAATATCCGCTCGCGCATGACCTCCACCTTCGGTCGTGCCAGCGTAGAATGCAAGGCAACCGTTTGGCGGTTGATGTTGGAAAGAGAGACCGTATCACAATCAAACAAATCCATTGCGCCCACGCCGGCCCGTGCCAAGCCCTCGCAAACATACCCGCCAACGCCGCCGATACCAAATACCGCAACATGGGAATGTTCCAGCTTTTTTACAGCGTTTGTCCCCAACAGCATTGCCGTACGAGCAACTTCTTCTTTGCAATCCATGAACTTTTTTCACTCCGTTTCAAAATTTCATATTTACGGCAACACGGACTTGAAATGACCGAATATTGCAGTTTTTGCAAGCACCGAATTACGTTTTTTTCATTCGCATTTGTACCAAAGGAATGAGATTGCCGCCAACAGCGTTGCCAACGGTAATAAAAGCCAGCGCCGACAGCGACTCCGGAAAGCTTCCGGAAAGACAAAAATAGAACATATCGGCAATGCTGTGCTCAAAGCCTGCCAAAATAAATACCATAACACCCATAAAAACCGTAAGACAACATAAAAAGTCTTTTTCGCCGATTCTTTTTTTGTATGTATCCACGGCAATAAACATTAACAGCCCGCAAAAAATACCGAGAAGGAGCAGGCTGTACCAACTGTCCGCCAGCTTGGCCTCCACCAATGCATTGCACTTTAGCACCAATGCGGATTTTAACCGTGTCAAACGAATGAGCCCTGCGGCAAGCGCGGTACCCGCAAAATTACCGATCCAAACGAGCAGCAATGTTGGCAAATAGCTCCATTTTTTTGCAAAAAGATTTTCGGTCAGATAGCCGACCATGCCGGTAAAAAGATGAAAGCGAAAAATTAAAATGGTCAGCAAACCGACAGCAAACAAAAAGGCGCCGGCAAATTTATTTTCTTGCATCAAAAAAACAATTCCGCCCACTCCGATACAAAATCCGGCGGCGATTGCCGGCACAAGTGTTTTTTCGATTTTTTTCAAAAATTCCATATAATCTCCTTTTTTGTCGGCATTGCGTATATTTTTATAACTTATAACAATCGTTCATTGGCAAGAACGTTTTTTTCGCCTCCGAGATTGCCGTCAATACCATTATTATAGCAGAAGTGCGGAAAGGTTGCAAGAGAAAATTGAAAATACGGAAAAAAGCAAAAATTATTTTTTTGTAAAAGTGATTGACTTTACAAAGAAAATGAATTATAATGATAAAAAATTCTTTCGGAGGTATGGCAATGTTTAAGTATACGCAAATGTTTAACATGAATCATAATCGGTCCGGTAATGTAATGCATCGGGCTTGCATTGTCATACGCTTTTGGGGATAATCGAGTAAAGATTTTCATAAAAACGAATGCAGTGCGGGCTGAAGCAAGATCTTTTCCCGCACTGCTTTTTTATTTCAAGGAGGAAAAAAATGAACACAAAAATTGACATCGGCACCGTTACGCTGAAAACCGACCGACTGCTCCTGCGCCCGTGGAGAGAAACGGATCTACAGGATTTCTACAATTATGCCAGTGTGGACGGCGTTGGGCAGATGGCAGGCTGGACGCCACATCAGAATTTGGAGGAGTCTCGGCGTATTCTCGGACACTTCATTAAAGGCAAGAAAACCTTTGCGCTTGAATATCAGGGAAAAGTCATCGGCTCTTTGGGGATTGAAGAATACAGCGAGGAACATTACCCTGAACTTTCCAATCTTTCCGGTCGGGAGATCGGCTATGTACTGTCCAAAGATTATTGGGGACAGGGACTGATGCCGGAAGCGGTAAAAGCAGTCATTAAGTACCTGTTTGACGTAGTAAAGCTGGACTTTATTCTGGTTGGGCATTTTGATTGGAACAGGCAGTCCGCACGGGTGATTGAAAAATGCGGCTTTCGGTATATCAAAAGCCGTCCTTATGAAACGCGGTACGGTAC
>CAYYCU010000179.1:0-2967 GCA_964470415.1 uncultured Ruminococcus sp. | reverse complement strand
CATGTATTGTTTGTACTGCAAAAAGCCGCTTTCATGCACACAAGTGTTGAAAGCGGCTTTTTTATGTCCTTTCAAGCGGGCGAGCTTTGGCGATCCGTACGCCAAACCCCAACGCTTTATCTGTTTTTTATACATGCCCAATTTTGGTCTTTTTCGCTAATCAGCAATGGGGTGCCGTCTGCCAACGTATAACCGGCAGCAGCGGCAGTTCCGCAATATGCTCCGACAACACCGGGCCAAGAAATGCCGATTTGGGGATCATTCCAAGCCAGTCCTCCCTCATCTCCGGGATGATAAAAATCCGTACATTTGTAACAAAATTCCGCCGTTTCGCTCAAGACCAAAAAGCCATGTGCAAAGCCCTCCGGAATATAAAATTGCTTGCGGTTTTCCGCCGTCAGCTCCACCCCATACCATTTGCCAAAGCTGTTGCTTGACGCGCGCATATCAACCGCCACATCAAACACCGCTCCGCGAATGACGCGCACCAGCTTCCCTTGCGGATACTGCTTTTGAAAGTGCAAACCGCGCAAAACGCCTTTGACCGACATGCTTTGGTTATCCTGCACGAACTGCACGGAAAGGCCTGCCTCCCGCATATCATTTTGATTGTACGTCTCCATAAAATATCCGCGGCTGTCTCCGTGCACAGTCGGCTCAATCATGCACAGTCCTTCTATGCCGCCAACATTTTTTTCGACCTTAATTTGTCCCATATTGCCCTCGCTTTCCGTAAATTATAATTTGTTCCGATACATCTTTTCGTAATCGTTTCGATATTCGCCCGAAAGAATGGCTTCCCACCAATTGCGGTTGTTCAAATACCATGCAACCGTCTTTTGGATTCCGCTTGCAAAATCGGTTTCCGGAAGCCATCCGAGCTCCGTGTGTATTTTTGTCGGATCAATGGCATACCGCATATCATGCCCCTTGCGGTCGGTTACATATCGAATCAAATCCTCGGATTTTCCGAGGGCTTTGCATATAATTTTTACAATGTCAATATTTTTCATTTCGTTATGGCCGCCGATATTATAAACCTCGCCTACCCTGCCTTGATGAAGAATCAAATCAATGGCTTTGCAGTGATCCTCCACATAAAGCCAATCGCGCACATTTTCGCCCTTTCCGTACACAGGCAGCGGCTGATTGCCCAGGGCGTTTGCAATCATCAACGGAATCAGTTTTTCCGGGAACTGATACGGCCCGTAATTGTTGGAGCAACGGCTGACGGAAACGGGAAGACCGTAGGTGCGATGATATGCCAATGCCAACAAATCGGCGGCTGCCTTGGAAGAGGAATACGGACTGCTGGTATGAATCGGCGTTTCCTCCGTGAAGAACAAATCGTGGCGATCCAGCGGCAAATCGCCATATACTTCATCGGTGGAAACCTGATGATAGCGCGCAATGCCGTGCTTGCGGCATGCATCCATTAAAACCGCGGTTCCCATAATGTTGGTTTCCAAAAAGATACTCGGATTTTCAATGGAACGGTCCACATGGCTTTCCGCCGCAAAATTGACAACCACATCCGGATGTTCTTCTTCAAAGAGGCGGTCAACTGCGGCTTTGTCACAAATATCTGCCCGCACAAACCGAAAGTTTTGCGCTCCCATGACCGATTCCAGGGTGGAAAGATTTCCCGCATAGGTCAGTTTGTCCAAACAAACAATGCGGTACTCCGGATATTTTTTTAACATATAAAAAATGAAATTGCTTCCGATAAATCCGGCTCCGCCGGTTACAATCAAGGTCATACTTTTACCCCTTTCAGTGCAGTACGTCAAGATATTTTCCATCCAATACGTCCTTTAAATACTGGCCGTATTGATTTTTTTGCATGGTTTCATAAACCGCCAAAACATCTTCCCGCGTAATCCAACCGTTCAGATAGGCAATTTCTTCCAAGCATGCAATTTTACGGTGTTGATGCGTTTCCACCGTTTTTACAAAATTGGTAGCATCTACCAAGCTCTCATGTGTTCCCGTATCCAACCAAGTAAATCCCTGTCCCAACAGCTCCACATGCAGCCGTTCCCGCGCAAGATAAAGGCGGTTGAGGTCGGTAATTTCCAACTCGTTCCGCGCGGAGGGCTTTAGACTCTTTGCAAAATCCACTACGCAGTTATCATAAAAATAAAGTCCCGTTACACAGTAGTTGCTTTTCGGCTTTTCCGGTTTTTCTTCAATGGAAACGGCTTTTCCGGTTGCGTCAAACTCTACAATTCCAAACCGTTCGGGATCATCCACATAATATCCGAATACCGTAGCGCCTGCCCCGCTTTCGGCACGTGCAACCGCAGCTTTCAGCCGCTTTTTTAATCCGTGTCCGGAAAAAATATTGTCTCCCAAAACCATTGCGACCGTATCGTTGCCGATAAAATCGGCGCCGATAATAAAAGCCTGTGCCAACCCATCGGGAGATGGCTGGACAGCATAAGAAAGTGAGAGACCGAATTGACCGCCGCCGCCCAAAAGTTCCTGAAAACGAGGCGTATCCTGCGGCGTGGAGATGATTAAAATATCGCGAATGCCCGCATTCATCAGCACCGACAGCGGATAATAAATCATCGGCTTATCGTAAATCGGCAACAATTGCTTGGAGGTCACCTTGGTAAGGGGATACAACCGTGTGCCGGAACCTCCGGCCAATATAATACCCTTCATATCATTGTGCTTCCTTTCCATACTATGAATATATTAGTATTATATCATATCCGAGAACAAAATGCAAGACATGACAGAAAATATAAAAAAACGGCTTCCGAAAAAAGAATCCCCGCCGCGCGGCGCCTTGTTCGGCAGAAAAAATCACATTTTTTTAAAAAAGTATTGACAAGTGTTGCAAATTCTGTTATAATAAGCGCTGTGAGTGGGGCATCGCCAAGCGGTAAGGCAACGGACTCTGACTCCGTCATTACCTAGGTTCGAATCCTAGTGCCCCAGCCAAAAAGAAAAGTCGCG
>CAYYCU010000178.1:0-2978 GCA_964470415.1 uncultured Ruminococcus sp. | reverse complement strand
TGGCGCGCGCCTTGCCGTTTTTCAGGATCTCGCGGTCCACGATGACGGGTGCCGCGCAGAACTTGTTGGTGGTGAAGACCGCCGCGCAGCTCGCCTCGGTCTCGGAATAGATGACGGCCACATCGGGCTTATGGCTCTTGCGGCTCTTGACGCCCACATACACGGCGCCCGCCGTAAAGCCGCGGGGAGAGGTAATGCCGCCGCCCTCGATCACTTTGTATTCCATGCTGTTTTCTCCTTTTTATTTCGGATTGGGGAAGATTTAACAGGGGATTTTTTCTTCGTTTACGGATACATGGGGGGCATCATCAGGCCGGTCGTTTCGGGCAGACCCATAATGAGGTTCATGTTCTGAATGGCCTGGCCGGCAGCGCCCTTGCCGATGTTGTCGATCACGCTCGAGACGATGAGGCGGTGGGTGCGGGCATCAAAGGTCGGGGTCATCTCAACAAAGTTGGTACCGTAGACCCATTTGGTCTGCACAGGGAGGTTCGCGGGGAAGACCTTGACAAAGGGCTCGTCCTTGTAGAACTCGCGGTACATCTCGTAGACCTCGTCGTTCGTGAAGTCCTTATCACAGGTCGCGTAGATCGTGACCTCGATGCCGCGCACCTGCGGGAGGAGATGCGGTTGGAAGTTGATGTACTGCCAGGTCTCGGGCTTCATCAGGTCCTTGCCCGTAATGTAGGCGATGTTCTGCTCGATCTCGGGCGTGTGGCGATGGCCGCCGCCGAGGGCGTAGGCGCAGAAGTTGTTCTCCGCCTCGGTGAGGAGCTTATTGAGGGCGGGACGGCGGCCCGCGCCGGTGTAGCCGCTCTTCGCGTCGATAACGATGGTGTTTTCCACAACATGACCAGTCTTGAGCATGGGCTGCAGGCCGAGCGTGGAGGCCGTGGGATAGCAGCCCGGGTTTGCGATCAGGCGCTTGCCCTTGGCAAGCTCACGCATGACCTCGGGGATGCAGTAGACGGCGTCGTGGGTCATCTTGGGGTCGGGATGCTTCTGCCCGTACCACTTCTCCCACACGCTCACATCGCGGAAGCGGATGTCCGCGCCGATGTCGATGATGCGGGAGCCCTCGGCGAGCACGATCTCCGCCCACTTGGCAACATCGCCGGAGGGCACCTGGATCATCACGACATCGCTCGCCTTCGCCGTCTCGCGCACGGTCTCCTCGGTGAGGTCGATGATGGTCTGGTCGTAGAAGCCGCGCAGCGCGGGATGGTGGGTCGAGATCTTGTCGCCCACGCCGTAGGTATCGAGAACATTGACAAGCTCGCCCTCGGGATGCGCGACCATCATGCGCAGCACCTCGCCGCAGACATAGCCGGTCGCACCGATGCAGGAATAACGGATCATGGTAATCTTCCTCCTCAATAAAAATCTTGCGTTTTGCAAAGGGCCCTTCCCGTTCTTGCAAGCCGCTTCAAAATAGTGCCGGATATCTTACCTATATAGTATATATTTCCCATTTCAAATGCACAAGAAAATCATTCTTCTGCTGAACATTCCAAATCGGAATGCTTGACAAATGCTTCCCGCTCCGCTATAGTGCAGCTATACAAAAGCAGGAGGAAAGCGCCATGATCCACAAGTATCTTGCCTATCTCAAGACCGTCGAGACCGGCAGCATCACGCGCGCCGCCGCGGAGCTCGGCTACACACAGTCCGCCGTGAGCCGCATGATCGCGGACCTCGAGGAGCTGTGGAATGTCCCGCTGCTCACGCGCAACCGCTCGGGCATCGAGGTCAGCGCCGAGGGCTCGCAGCTCCTTCCCATCCTGCAATCCATCGTCCAGGGGCAGGAGGAGCTGAGCTTCGCCGTCGGCGAGCTGCACGGGCTGCAGAGCGGCCTCATCCGCGTCGGCTCCTTCACCAGCATGGCGACGGGCTGGATGCCGCTGATGATCAAGTCCTTCCACGAGGAATACCCGAACATCCGCTTCCAGATCTTCAACGGCGAATACAATCAGATCGCCACCTGGCTGCGCCGCGGGCAGATCGACTGCGGCTTTCTCGCCCTGCCCTGCTCGAACGAGTTCAACTCCACCTTCCTCCTGCGCGACTCGCTCACGGTCATCCTGCCGCCGAACCACCCGCTGCGCGACGCGCCGTGCTTCCCCGTCAGCCGCCTGTCCGATGAGGATTTCATCAATCTCAAGGAGGACCAGGACTATGAGATCAACCTTTTCCTCGACCACCTCAAGCAGTCCCCGCGCATCAAGTTCGAGGTCAGCAACGACTTCGCCATCCTTGCGATGGTCGAATGCGGGCTGGGCATCAGCGTCGTCCACGACCTGATCCTGCACCCCAACCGCCACGGCATCATCAGAAAGCAGCTCGACCGGCCCTACTACCGCGACATCGCCATCGCCACGAGCGCCGCGGCGCGCCCGTCCACCATCACGCAGAAGTTCTGCGAGCACGCCATCGAATGGGCGCGGGACACCAGCCCCGCTATCGCCCCCGCGACGAGCGAGGCGGGATACCCGACAGGAAAATGAAAACAGGAAGCGGAGGGCCGCAGCCCTCCGCTTCCTGTTTTCATTTGGTCACAACGCGCAGCACATCATAGTGCAGTCCCTCGTCGGCATAGGTCGGGATCAGTCCGAGCCGCCAGACGGAAACACTGTTCACACCGAGGAGCTTCGCGCACGAGAGCTTTTCCGCAATGCTGCGCGCATCCTCATACCAGAGGAAGATGTGCTGCCCGCTCTCGGTCGTGTAGGTGCAGTACGGCGAGCGCGCCGTATCCGACCAGGCAAGGCGCGCCGTGGGCTGCTTCAGTCTGGTATAGACTGTGGTGTGGACGGGACTCGTCGAACGCACGGCGGTGAGCAGGCCGTTTGCATCGGTCTGCCACGCCCGCGCGTCCATGCTGACGGCAAGCGTGAGCTTGCTCGCATCGTCCATCGCCGCAGCCGCGGTGCGCACGGCATAGTAGACCTTGTAGAGCGGCGCGCAGGGATGGTTTTTAT
>CAYYCU010000177.1:0-2987 GCA_964470415.1 uncultured Ruminococcus sp. | reverse complement strand
TCCGGCCCCGCTTCGTATGTGACATCACCGACAAATATTGCGCTTTCCAGATAGGTTCCCGTTGCCACAACCACGCAATCGCAGCACCAAATTTCACCGAGGCGCGTTTCCACCGCGCAAACGCAGGTTTTGCCGTCTCGCGTTTCGGTATGCAGCTTCACGATCTCCGCCTGCAACAGTTGCAGATGCGGCGTGTTTTCCAAGGTCTGCTTCATCAACGCTTGATAGCGTTTGCGGTCGGCTTGTACGCGCTTGCTTTGCACCGCCGCGCCCTTTCCCGTGTTCAATGTGCGCGATTGCAGGGTTACCATGTCCGCAATTCTGCCCATTTCGCCGCCCAGCGCATCAATTTCATATACCAAATGTCCTTTTGCGGTTCCGCCGATAGACGGATTGCACGGCATGTTGGCAAGCGCATCCAAGGAAAGTGTAAAAAGCACGGTATCCACGCCCAAGCGCGCCGAAGCCAATGCTGCTTCGATTCCCGCGTGTCCCGCTCCGATAACGGCGACCTTTGTTTTTCTGCTTTTATCCGAAAAAGACATACCTCACGGCTCCTTATAAATAAGACAAATATTGCTATTTCGCATTTGAAATCACTCCACGCGGCTCATGTAAGAAATCTGCTCCGGCGTCAAGCGGTCAATTGCAACGTGCATGGAAGCCAGTTTAATTTCCGCAACCTCGCGGTCAATTTCGGCGGGCACGGCATACACGCGTTTTTCCATTTTGCCTTCGTTCTTTACCAAATATTCCAATCCTTTCGCCTGAATGGCAAAAGACATGTCCATAATTTCGGCAGGATGTCCGTTTCCCGCCGCAAGATTGACCAAACGTCCCTCTGCCAACAAATTGAGCACGCGGCCGTCCGCCATGCGATAACCGTGAATGTTCGGCTTACGTTCCCAATCCTCAACAGAAAGCGCTTTCAATGCCGTTTTGTCAATCTCCACATCAAAGTGTCCGCTGTTGGCAAGCAAAACACCGTCTTTCATCACCGCAAAATGCTCGCGGCGGATAACATCGTTGCATCCGGTCAGCGTTACAAACACATCGCCTACCTTTGCCGCCTCATCCATCGGCATAACGGTAAAGCCGTCCATAACGGCTTCAATTGCCTTAACGGGATCAATTTCGGTTACAACCACCACGGCTCCCATGCCTTTTGCGCGCATGGCAAGGCCTTTGCCGCACCAGCCGTAGCCCGCAACCACCACGGTTTTTCCCGCAATCATCAAATTGGTGGAATTCATAATGCCGTCCAGTGTGGACTGTCCCGTACCGTAACGGTTGTCAAACAAGTGTTTGCAATCCGCATCATTCACATCTATCATTGTATAATCCAAAAGCCCTGCCGCTTCACGCGCCAACAGCCGATGAATTCCCGTTGTGGTTTCTTCACAGCCGCCGATTAAACGGGTACCGTATGCGCGGCATTCTCCGTGCAACAAAGAAATCAGATCGCCGCCATCGTCGATAATCAAATCCGGCACGCAGGAAAGGGTGGCGATTAAATGCGAACGGTACTCGGTATCGGTTACACCGTGGCGTGCATGAACCGCAAAGCCTTCGGCGGCCAATGCGGCGGCAACATCATCTTGGGTGGAAAGCGGATTGCACCCCGTTACCCAAACCTCGGCGCCGCCTGCACGCAAAACTTTTGCAAGATATGCGGTTTTTGCCTCCAAATGAATCGACATGGCAATTTTTTTGCCGCGAAAGGGAAGCGTTTCCCGAAATTCTTTGCAAATGGAATTTAAAATGGGCATGTAAGACTGTACCCATGCAATTTTATCGGCACCCGACGGTGCCAGACGAATATCCTTTATCTGACTCATAAAAACCTCCAAAAAGACTGAAAAAGCCGAAAATCAACGGTTCTGTGCAACGGAATCCAGCCGGCGATACTCGGACGGAGAAATGCCGAGCTGTTTTGCAAACGCGCGGTGAAAGGTGCGCAGTGTATTAAAGCCGACACGTTCGCTGATTTCCGTAATATTCAAAGAAGAATTGGTCAGCAAGCGACAGGCTTCGGAAATGCGAAGAGAATTGATATAATCGTTAAAACGCAAGCCCAGCTTGCCGCTGAACAAATGCGAAATGTAATATTTATTCAAATGCAATTTTTCTTCCAAAAGGGAAAGAGAAAGATTTTCCGAAAAGTTTTGTGCGCAAAAAGAAACAATCGCGCGCAATGCGCCGGAGTCGCCGACCGACAAACGGCTAATCGACATCAGAGAAAGAAGCTCCGAAAAAAGCGCCAAAAGGCAACCCTTTCTCAACGTGCTCCCGTACGCCGATTCTTGCCCCTGCTTTCTTTGCAAACACGCCTCTCCCAAAAGCGAAAACAGTCGGTCAATGCGCGGAGAAATCCGTTCGGCGGGAATCAAGGGAGAGCTTGGAACGCCCAGTGTAAACGTTTCCATCAAGTCGGGCATCAAATCGGGCTTAATGATAAAAAGCAGATATTTCTCCTGTGTATAGGATTCATAAAAATGAATTTGATTCGGAAAGGTCAAAAAGACATCGCCTTTGTGCAAAACGCACCGAACCGAGTCGGCATGCGCAATTGCTTCTCCGCCCAACATATAAACCAATTCCAGCTCTCGGTGCAGGTGCGGATTGCATTGTAAATGATTTTTTCCGTCACTGACATCGCGGTATTCCAAATCATTTGATTTTTGTTCGTATTTTATATTGTCAAAAGACATCCGACAGCTCCTTTCCGCTCTTTTTTCGGGTTTTATTATCTGCGTCTCTTATTCTTTTTGTTTTGATAAGAAGTGCGGCGGTAAAGTGCGATGACGCCGACAAAGCCGAGCGCAGCGCCAATCAATATCAGAAAGACGGGGAATATTTTGTCAAACGTTTTCGAGGGGCAACGCATATAAACGTCCCGCACCCAAAGAACATAGGCTGTATCCGTGGACACGTCCGGCTCCACCGTCAGCGTCATCACGCAAGGGCCGGAAAGATCGGCGTCTGCC
>CAYYCU010000176.1:0-2993 GCA_964470415.1 uncultured Ruminococcus sp. | reverse complement strand
CCCATTCAGCCGGCATCGGTTCGTATGAACATGGATTTGCGCGCAGTTCGTGCAGCGGTTTTGTACAACGATGACGCAAACGAAACGATTCGCAAATCTCAAGATAACCTTGCTGTTCAAAAGCTGTATGATGAGTTCTTCGGCACTCCGAACAGCCACAAGGCACACGAAATTTTACATACCAGCTATGTAAAGAGAGGCCTTTATCAATAATAGGTTCGAATAATTTTAGGACTCCGTTCTTTTTTGGACGGAGTCCTTTCCTTATTTTATGCAGTCAATATCCTTGCTTTTTGCCGCGCAATCGCCAAAGCGCCTTGCGAATCAGCTCGGCAGGAAAAACCGCAAACGAGAGCGACATGGTAACAAGCAATTCCCGTGCGGTAAGCGGTGCGGTGCGCAGAACACTGCCGCCAAGGTAAACAAAGGCAATTTGAATGACGAGTATGGCAATCATAATGACAAGAAAGACCGGATTTTTACGAAGCCCCGCAAAAAGATTGAGCCTGTCGGTGCGTGCGTTGAAGCAGTTAAACACCGATGTAAAAATAAACAATGCAAAAAATGCCGTAAGCAGATAGATGTTGTTTTCCGCGGGACGAAAAACAGCGGTAACGGTAGGGGATTTTAGGAAAAAAAGACAAAGCCCGACCGTAAAGCCGCCCAGCAAAGCAATTTCGTTTGCCATATAACGGTTTAAAATGGGTTCGTCCCGCCGCTTTGGGCGTTCTTGCAAGCAACTGTTCAGCGCGGGCTCACCTGCAAAAGCCAAACCTCCGAGCGTATCCATAATGATATTAATCCAAAGCATTTGCACTACGGTAACAGGAGAATCAATTCCGAGAAAAGGGCAAATCATGGTAACGCCGACTGCGCAAAAATTCATGGTGAGTTGCAACGTAATAAATTTGCGAATGCTTTTAAAGATATTTCTGCCGTAAAGGACGGCGCGGACAATGGAGGCAAGATTGTTGTCGAGGATAATAATGTCTCCGGCGTCCTTTGCCACCTGCGTACCGCCGCCCATGGCAAACCCGATGTCGGCACGGCGCAGTGCGGGAGCATCGTTAATGCCGTCTCCCGTCATGCCCGTTACCAAGCCCGTTTTTTGCGCCAAACGAACCAAACGGCTTTTGTCGGTTGGAAGCGCGCGGGCAATTACCGCAAGACGCGGCAATAACTTGCACACCTCCGCATCGGAAAGTGCGGATAACTCTTCGCCGGTGAGCAATAAATCGTTTTTGCAATTAAGGATGCCGCATTGGGAAGCGAGAAAATATGCGGTGTCTCGATTGTCTCCCGTCATCATAACCACCTGAATGCCGGCATCTTGAAGCGCCGCTACCGATTTTGCCGCTTCTTTTCGCAAAGGATCGGAAAGGCATACGGCACCGATACAGATCAATGAGCCTTGTACCCCATGGGCGTGCGCGGCCGCGGGAATATTCTCTCCGGATGCCGCCAACAGCAAAATGCGTCCACCTTTTGCGGTGATTTCGCGAATCCTTTTTTCGGTTTCCAAGCGGGAAAAGGCCTCTGTTTGCCCGCTGTCCGTGTAAGCGGAAGCAATCAGGGGGAGCAAGCGTTCCGGCGCGCCGTACAGCAGTGTAACATTGCGCCGTCCGCCCAGTGTCACAGCCGAATATTTACGTGCACTGTCAAACGGCAGACGGGAAACGATGTGATAACCAGATGGCGCGGGATAGGAAATGACGCTTTCCAAAAGCGCACGGTCGGTGGCACTGCCGCCAAGCGCAATCGGATTGCCGTTCCGGTCGCTTCCCACACAGGCTTCACTGCCAAAGCGAAAGGCGAGCGCGGTCAGCTCCGCCAATTCTCCGCGTTGCCGCAAAAGTGCGCCAAGCGGTTGTCGCTCTCCGTCCGGAGAAAGAAAAAACGAGACCTTCATTTTTCCTTCGGTCAAAGTCCCCGTTTTGTCGGTAAAAAGCAGGTTCATACTTCCCGCCGCTTCAATTCCGACCGGCTTGCGCACCAATACGTGGTCGCGCACCATTTTGCGGATGTTGGAGGAGAGCACCACGGCAATCATCATGGGGAGTCCCTCCGGCACCGCTACCACAATGACGGTAAGTCCAAGCGTAAAGGCGTGAAAAAGCTGCGTGAATAAATAGCTTTTGTTTGTCAGCTTGAAGAGGATAACCTCCCGTTGCATTCCGCTATCCAAAAAAAAGGTGTTAAAGAGGTAAGCAAAGGCAACCAGTATGGCGGCAATGTATCCCAGCACACTGATTTGGCGTGCCAGCTTTGCCAGCCGCCGCTTGAGCGGACTGTCACGCTGTTCCTGCTGAATTTCATGTGAGATTTGTCCGAGAAAACTGGCGTCTCCCACGGCAACCACCTCCATTTCTCCGCTCCCGGAGGTGACGGTACAGCCGCGGAAGAGCGCGGACGGCGCGGCAGGGGAGAGGGTGGCATCGGCGCTCGGTATTTTTACAATTTCACGGCTTTCGCCGGTCATGGCCGATTGGTCGGTGCGAATTTCACCGCGAAAAAGCAAGCCGTCTGCCGGAATCATTTCGCCGGACGAAAGCAAAACAATGTCGCCAACCGCAATTTCGGAAATGGGAACGGCGCGAACGGTACCGTCTCGCCGCACTCTGTAATTGCTGTTTTCGCTTTCCTCCGAGAGGCGTGCAAACGCCCGTGCCGAACCGTGTTCGGAAAGCGTGGAGATGAGCGCGGCAAGAAATACCGCAACGGCAATGCCGGCGGTTTCCACCCAGTCGGCGTTCCGAAACACCAAAAGCAGATTGACCGCCAAAGCACCAAGCAGAATGCGAATGACGGGATCGTTCAAATTGGATAAAAAACGGCACAAAAAGCTTTTTCCTTTTTTTTGCGTCAGCGTATTGGAGCCGTGCAGGCTGCGGGATTGCGCCGCTTCTTCCTCGTTGAGCCCCCTTTGTTTGATTGTTTTTGTGTGTTGCACCCCGTTCATTTTTGCCTCCGATTGCGTGGTCTTTTTGTTGCAT
>CAYYCU010000175.1:0-3053 GCA_964470415.1 uncultured Ruminococcus sp. | reverse complement strand
TTTTTTCTGCTTTTTACTTTCGCACAAAACAAGCTTTTTGGGTTGACATTTTTTTGCATTTCGTGTATAATGATGTTAATTGAATTGTTTCGGCTTTTGCAAACTTCAAGAGCCGTAAAAAGCAAAAAATGCGAAAGGAAAACCAAACATGACCAACCAAGAACGCTTTATACAAATCTTTCAAGAAAAAATTCTCCGTGAGGGTGCGGACAAATTGCTTGACTTTTTGGTCAAAAGCGATTTTTTTACAGCACCTGCCAGCACGCGCTATCACGGTGCTTGTGAGGGTGGATTGTTACAGCACAGCCTAAACGTATATGACTGCCTTGTAGACATTTTAAACCGTCCCCGTATGAAAGAACTCTATAAAATTGAATACGGCGATGAAAGCATTGCCATTGCCGGTCTGCTCCACGATATTTGCAAAGTCAATTTTTATAAAACCAGTTTTCGAAATGTAAAAGATGAAACCGGCAAATGGATAAGCGCACCTTATTATACCATTGAAGATAATTTACCATACGGACACGGTGAAAAATCGGTTTACATCGTATCGGGATTTATGAAATTAACGCGCGATGAAGCCTTTGCCATTCGCTATCACATGGGCTTTTCCGGCACAGAAGATACAAACAATGTCGGACGCGCATTGGAAATGTTCCCGCTGGCATATGCGGTTTGCTGTGCCGATATGGAAGCCGCCTTTTTGATGGAAGGAAAACTGGCGGGAGAGAACAAATGAGCAACCGTATTGCCATGCGCCGCACGCTTATCCGGCTGGTCTATTTGCTTCCTTTGCTCTCACTTTTCGTTCTGGTCATTCATGCGGCAATTCCGCATATGTTTTTTGTACACGATGGCGTTGCTTTGGACACCCACAGCAGTTTCGGACTGATTCACAACGCTTGGAAAAATTGCCGCTCTCTGTTAAACGGAACAACAGACGGCAGTGAAGCCGCTGTCTATTTTGCATACGGCATTTCATTTTTTGTCGTTTTGTTTTGGGTAGCGTTTGCGCTTTTTGCTGTTTCGGCAATTGCCGCCGCCGTTTGTTCCGCAACCGCTTTTTCGTATGAACCGCAAAGCAAAAAATCCAACCGCATCAAACGGTGGTTTGGGCTGTTCTGCCCCAACCGTATTCTCTATATGCTCTCTTTTTTCCTTCCGCTTCCAATCACATTTTTTCCGTATATTTTGCTGTATTTTTATCGCCGAACATGGAACTACAAAATGTCTCTTCATTTTTACGGCCTGCCCGATATCTTCATTGGCATCATCTTAACGGTTTTGAATTTAACCTGTTTTTTGCTTCTTCTTCGCGCACAGGCGGAAGAACACTTGGATCTTTTTCGGCTTTACAAAGCCAAAACCAAATAAGTTTTTTCGAGAAAGAGAGATTTGTCCATGAAAAAAATTTTAACTATCGGAAACAGCTTTTCTCAAGATGCCACGCACTATCTTCCGGCGCTTGCATCGCTTTCCGACACGGAGCTGCGTATATGTACCCTTTATATCGGAGGGTGCCGTCTTTCTCTTCATCATGAAAATATGCTGGCAAACGCAAAAGCATATTCGCCATTGTACGACACGCAGCTGACCGGTCCGGTTTCCATTTCGGAAGCACTGCATGCGGACAGGTGGGACGCGGTTGTTTTTCAACAGCAAAGTGCCGCTGCCGCAGTATATGCCACCTTTCAACCCTATCTCAACGAACTTTCCGCATATGTAAAAGCCGTATGTCCGGAGGCAAAGCAGTATATCCATCAAACATGGGCATATCAAACGGGAAGCAAAAAAATACTTGAGGCGGGATTTGAAACTTACGAAGAAATGTTCGAGCCGATTCGTAACGCATACAACCGTGCCGCAAAGGATATCCACGCCGATGGCATTATCCCTTCCGGCGAAGCCATGCTGTTGTTAAAGAACAGCGGTTTTCCCTACATTCACCGCGACTGCTTTCATGCACAAAGCGGTGTAACGCGCCTCTTGCTTGCATGCCTTTGGTATGAGACGCTGGTTGCTCCGCTGAACAAACAGGCTGTCCTGAAGGTTCCGACCGACTTCCCCGTAACCGAAGAGCAAAGAGAACAAATCATCGGTATTGTCAAACAAACCGTCAAACAGAATTTCATTTAAAAAGAAAAAGCAACTATGCAAGAACGGGTGTCTTGCACAGTTGCTTCTTTGATTTTTAGGGGTAGCATTCTTCACACTTGTTTGCTACGATTCCTTAATTACTCCAAATAACAATTTTTCGTCCAATCTCATCGCATTTATGACTGATCATTTTTAATTCCAGAAGTATTTCTATCATCAATTGCTTTTCGTTCAAATCATTCAGTCGTGTTCGCGCCTCCTGAACGGCTTGCATAAATTGCTCACTTTTGGACGATTTTCTACCAAACATATAAATATCACCTCCACTTTGTTTTATTCGTCTTCTTTGTTGTCCCTGCTGTGCCAATACGCATCGTTATTCGGATTGCATTGGTTTGCGTGATTGTCTTGATTTGCCCAATACGCATCGTTATTGGGGTTGTTTTGATTTGCATAATGATCAAGCTGCGATTGTGTGTGCGTATATCCCGATACGCCGCGTCCGCCTTTTCCAATGGTAGCCCTCCTTAAATTTTTTCGATTTCGTAGTCTGTTCTTGTACCTTTGACACGCTTGGCTCGAAAATTGTTACCATTCGCCGTCCAATGCGGAAAGCTGTCTGCTTTTTCCTCGTTGGTATCACGATGGCAAATTTCGATATTACCGAGAACGTCACTGCCTCCTGCCGACAACGGTCTTATGTGGTCGAGTGTCGGGTGATAAGCACTGTTCGGATCGTTGCAAGCCGATTTTTTCATAAGCCGTCCCGCGTAATCGTATACGCTTTCTTTTCTGCCGTAAAACTCGTTCCACACATCAATGGTTCGATACTTTGACATTTTGAATTCCTCCTTTCTGAAAGTACTTTTATTATACTCCGTGCAGAATAAAAAATCGAGTGGACAGCTGTCCACTCAATTTAGTAAATCCTTAATATTAATATTAGCATAAGT
>CAYYCU010000174.1:0-3102 GCA_964470415.1 uncultured Ruminococcus sp. | reverse complement strand
TGCTTATGAAAGACAGCGGCAGTCGGTATATCGAGATTGATTCCGCTCTCGTGTCGGCGCAACACCGTGAAAGGTTTTACGTTCATAATTGCGGCGAGGTAGAACAGCCCGAAGATAGAGGAATTTTGCTCCGTGATATTTTAGAGTGTGCGGAGCCTGTGATTATGTCGAATCCGCACGGCTTTAACAAAGGCGGCGCAAAATACGACAAAGCACCTACATTGACGGCGACGGGAAAGTATGTTGATAATAACAAAGTTTTAGAGCCTGTAAGAGTAGGATTGTTCAAGTTTTGTAATGATAAAAATATGTTGCATTTAATGCGTCCGTATGGTGCAAAAGCAAAAATTTTAAGCGAAAACAACCCTAAAAGTCCGACGTTGTTAGCAGCAATGGGAACAGGTGGCGGCAATGGAATTTATTACGCTATGCCCGTATGTGTGCAAGAACAGGTGTTCGGAAGAAAGGCACAAGACGACGGCTCGTATGATAGACGTTATGAGGCAAGAGTTGACGGTAAATGCGGAACGCTTACGGGAACCAACAGGCAAAATGCCGTCGCCGTTCCTGTTACGCCTTGCGGAACAAATCAAACGGACAAAGCAAGGTGTTTGCGAGCAGGTTATGCAACCGCCTCGCAAAGAGATTTGAGCGAAGATATTAAAACAAACGGACATTTAGGAACTACGGGCGTTATAGAAGAAATCGGCTATGCGACGCCGATTGAATGGAACGACCAGGGCGAGCCGATAAAAGCAATATCGGGCACCGACGGCAAGCAATATACCGTTTACAAAGTGCAAGGCGGTAAAATAACGATAAAAGGTGCGGAATATCCGATAAAATTACCCGACGGATTTTATATAATCCGAAAATTGACCGTAAAAGAGTGCGCAAGGCTACAAACAATGCCCGACGATTATTGCAAAGCCGTAAGCGATACGCAAGCATATAAGGCGCTCGGGAACGGTTGGACGGCGGAGGTTATTATACATATTCTTTCAAACGCCTTAAAGGACGTTCCGAAAGACGAGGAAATAGTCGTGTTGTCTATGTATGACGGTATAGGCACGGGCAGGTATTGCCTCGACAAAATGGGCTTTACAAACGTTAAATATTATGCCTATGAAATCGACAAATACGCTATTTCGGTAGCAAAAGACAATTACCCCGATATAATCGAGTGCGGCGACGCTTTCGGTTTAAGAGCGGCAGAATGGAGCCTGCCGATAAACAAGGAGATTTTATGAATATCGAAACAATTTTAATCTTAAATAGCGTTATGTTGTTTGTGGCGGTGGTGGCGTTAAGCGTTTTAATGGCTTTGCTTATCCGCTCGGAAAAGAAACTCGCCAAACACGGCGAATCGTGGTTTTTTAAGAGAAAGAACAAATAAGGAGCAAAAATTACTATGAATAAAGCATTTTTAATCGGAAATTTAACGAGAGACCCCGAACTTGCGCAAACGAACAGCGGAAAATCCGTTTGTAAGTTTAGCATAGCGGTAAATAGGAATTATACGCAGGCGGACGGTGAAAAGGTTACGGACTACTTTACAATCGTAACGTGGAACGGACAAGCCGAGAACTGCGCTCGCTATTTGAAAAAAGGCAAGAAAATTGCGGTTGTCGGCGAATTGCAACAACGCTCTTTCGAGGGAAACGACGGCGTAAAACGCACGGTAATCGAAATTCAAGCGCAAGAGGTGGAATTTCTCTCGCCTATGGAAAAGCAAGAAAGCAATAACCGCAGAGAGGCGGACGAGCCCGACGGCGATTTGCCCTTTTAAGGAGCGTAAAGGCAATGAACAAGCAAGAAAATAAAACGGCGTAAATATCGAAAAACTTACGGATTTAGGCTTTGCGAGTTTTAAGGTCAACAGGGAGCAAACGAATTACTATTTTGCCGTCAGGCGTGGTTGGCACGCCGTAATCGTAAACAGCAAAGAAAGGACTGTTTTGCTCGATAATATTACGCCAGGCGACAACCGCTTGCACGCAAATATCAAATGGCAAAATAAAGAGGCTACCGTCGAGGACGGAATTTACTTGCTTACCGCCGCAGGAATAGTAGAGAGGGTATAGAACAGAGAAAAAAGAGAGGTTTTTATTATGGGCTATGTGGGTATGAACAGACCAGCAGGGCGACCGAAACAATTTTATAAATACGAATTGCCGAACGGCGTCGTAAAAGTCGTTAGAGCGCAATGCGCCGATTTTAAGCGTAAAGAAATCGCCATAAAACAGGGCGAAATTGCCGAAGAAATTTTACAGGTATACATAGCGACCAACGAGGCGATTAAAAGAGCGCTCGGAGAAATCGAGGAGCCGTGCAGGGATTCTTTTTTGTCCGACATAGCCGAGAACAGAGGCTATGACAAAAGCCAAAGTCAATGGCTACTGTCGCACAACGCATACTACGCAAGAAAAAGAAAAGCGATATACGATATTGCTAAATTTTTGCTCTTAATTTAAGCCCCCTGTAAGTTATAAGCAAGTTAAAAGCGGACTATCTACTAAGTAGATACTACTACACAAACAGGTAAATATATATAATAAATAATATAAAGTATATATAATACTACTAAGCAAAGAGAAGAATTTATCTTAAAAAAATAATTTTCGGGTAAAATTTTAAGTGAATACTATGGTAAACTAATAATAGTGCCAAAACCCTTAGAGGTTAGAGCCCTGTTCCCAAGAGTGCGGAACGGGGCTTATTTTGTTTAATTTGAGTGAATACAAGGAGCGATATAAAACAAAATGAGCGAAACGAAAAAAACGACTACAAGGAAAAAGCCTACGGCGGCGAAAAATGATTCCGAGCCGAAGAAAGAGCGCAAGCCTAATAGCGGACAGTTTAAGAAAGGAAACACTATCGGCAAAGAAACTCGTTTTAAGAAAGACCACGATTTGTCGTGCAAGTATAAAGACGAGTATTGCGATATGCTTTTAGAGTATTTCTCTAACGTCGAACGAGAAATCATTTACGAGGAATTTTATTTCCCCGACGGCAGTTTGAAAGGGAAGAAACCCGTGCAGGTGCTACCGCCGAAATTGCCGACGATAGAGGGCTTTGCGAATAAGATAGGCGTGATACATC
>CAYYCU010000173.1:0-3112 GCA_964470415.1 uncultured Ruminococcus sp. | reverse complement strand
CACGAAGTAACCGTGTGGTCTGCTCTTCCAAACGAAATTGAAACGTTGCGCACAACACGGCGGCAAAAAAATCTCCCCGATGTGCAAATTCCGGAACAAATTGTTTTTACGGAGTCCATACAAACGGCATGCGCCGAGAAAGACATTCTGCTTTTTGCGGTTCCCTCCGCTTTCGTTCGAAAAACGGCGAACACCGCAAAGCCCTATATTCAAGAAAAGCAAATTATTGTAGATGTTGCAAAAGGAATTGAAAGCGATACATTGCTGACCATGAGTCGGGTAATCAAAGATGAAATAGGCAAAAGCAATCCCGTTGTTGCGCTTTCCGGCCCCACCCATGCCGAGGAAGTCGCGCGTGACCTACCGACCGCCATTGTGTCCGCATGTGAAGATATGGAAATTGCAAGAATCGTACAGGATGTATTTATGAATACCTGTATGCGGGTATATGCCAATCCGGATGTAATCGGTGTAGAGCTTTGCGGTGCTTTAAAAAATATCATTGCGCTTGCGGCCGGTATTTCAACCGGCATCGGATACGGAGACAATGCAAAAGCGGCGCTGGTTACACGCGGCATGAGCGAAATTGCTCGGTTGGGCAAAAAAATGGGCGGATTGGAACAAACCTTTTTCGGCCTTGCCGGCATGGGGGATTTGATTGTTACAACCACCTCCCTACACAGCCGCAACAACCGATGCGGAATCCTGATTGGGCAAGGCATGTCGCCGGCAGATGCCGAAAAACAGATTGGTATGGTGGTGGAAGGACTTTATGCGCTTCCCGCGGCAATACGGCTGATGAAACGTTATGATGTGGAAATGCCGATTATTCAGGCCGTGGACGAGATTGTAAACGCGCATGCAAACCCGACCGAAATGGTAAATCGGTTAATGAACCGCGACAAAAAAGACGAAATTGTACCGCATGCCGCACCGTTGCTGTCATAATCGGATGTTAACGCCGGCTTTGGATTGCGCGCCGCTATTGACAAAAATAATATGATATGCTATAATAAGCAAAGAAATTTATTTGATACAGAGGTTAATCATGGCAAAAACAAAATGGCGGGGAGGAACCTTGCTGTCCCCCGTTCCGCCCGCGCTTGTAACCTGCTCGGACGGCGAACATGACAATGTGCTGACCGTTGCATGGACCGGAATTGTAAATTCCGATCCTCCGAAAACCTATATTTCGGTACGTCCATCGCGCCATTCTCACGGCATCATCCAAAGCAGCGGTGTTTTTGCCATCAACCTGACGACCGAGGCACTGGTACGGGCTGCGGATTGGTGCGGCGTATATACCGGAGCAAAGGTTGATAAATTTGCACGATGTAAGCTTTCCAAAGAGCCTGCAACCGAAATTGCCTGTCCGCTTTTGGCCGACAGTCCGCTGGTATTGGAATGCCGTGTAACCGATGTCATTCCGCTCGGTTCTCACGATATGTTTTTGGCGGACATTGTGGCAGTGGACGTTGACGAATCCTTATTGGACGAAACCGGAAAGCTTCACTTGGAACGCGCAAAGCTTGTGGCATATTCCCACGGAGACTATTTTGCGCTTGGAAAAAAGCTTGGGCATTTCGGATATTCCGTAGCAAAAAAGAAGAAACCGCAAAGTCGAAAAAAACAGTAAATTTGAAAAAACTTTTGTGGCATGACACCATGCCAAAGCCTCGTGCAGGAAAGGATGAATACAATGCAATTATATAACTCTCTCACAAAAACAAAGGATGAATTTGTACCGCATGAGCCGGGAAAGGTCAGCATGTACACCTGCGGACCTACGGTTTATCATTTTGCACACATCGGCAATTTGCGTACTTATATCATGGAAGATGTGCTGGACCGTTATTTGCGTTATACCGGCTATGCGGTCAAGCGGGTAATGAACATCACCGATGTCGGGCATTTGACCTCGGATGCCGATACCGGCGAGGACAAAATGCTGAAAGGCGCAAAGCGCGAGAAAAAAACCGTTATGGAGATTGCGCAGTTTTATACCGATAGATTCTTTGAGGATTGCAACGCGCTCAATATCCGCCGCCCCGATGTGGTGGAACCCGCAACCGCCTGCATCGACGATTTTATTCGCGTCATTTCATCATTGATGGAAAAAGGATACGCTTATGAAGCAGGCGGCAACATCTATTTTGACACTTCAAAATTAAAACAGTATTATGTGTTCCACAATTTTGAGGAAGAAGACCTTGCAGTCGGTGTCCGCAACGGCGTGGAAGAGGACGGCAACAAGAAAAACAAAGCGGATTTTGTGCTTTGGTTTACAAAATCCAAATTTGACAACCAAGAGCTGAAATGGAACAGCCCGTGGGGTATCGGATACCCCGGCTGGCACATTGAGTGTTCTTGCATCAGTATGAAAAATCTCGGCGAATATTTGGATATTCACTGCGGCGGCATTGACAATGCATTTCCGCATCATACCAATGAAATTGCGCAATCCGAAGCATATCTCGGACATAAATGGTGCAATTGGTGGGTGCATGTATTGCATTTGAACACCACATCCGGAAAAATGAGCAAATCAACGGGAGAATTTTTGACGCTTTCTTTGCTTGCCTCCAAAGGCTATGATCCCATGGTTTACCGCTTTTTCTGCCTGCAGTCACATTATCGCAAATCGTTGGTCTTTTCTTATGAAAATATGGACAATGCCAAAGTTGCTTACAACAAATTGATTGCACGGATTGCAACATTAAAGAACGAGGGCACGGTGGACGAAGCGGCGTTTGCCGAGCAAAAAGCAAAGTTTGTTGCCGCGCTGGATAATGACCTGAACACATCGTTGGCGGTAACTGCCGTTTACGATGTGCTCAAAGCACCGACAAACGATGCAACAAAGCGCGCTCTGCTTGCCGATTTTGACCGTGTGCTTTGCTTGAATCTTTTGGAAAATGCGGAAAAGCTGAATGCGGAAAAGGAAGAAAAAAAGGATTCAAATACTTCCGATGATCCGTTTATTCGGGAGATTGAAAAACTGATTTCGGCGCGTCAAAATGCGAAAAAAGAAAAGAATTATGCCGAGGCGGACCGTATTCGCTCCTATCTTGCCGACCGCGGGGTTACCTTAATTGATACCAAAGACGGAACC
>CAYYCU010000172.1:0-3144 GCA_964470415.1 uncultured Ruminococcus sp. | reverse complement strand
GACATTTACTTTATGCTTGGCAATCAAACGCTTTACAATTGCCTTGCTCTTTTCGGTTTCCTCACGCGGCTTTACGGGATAAATAACCGCGGTATCCACCACTTTTCCGATTTTATCAACCACGGCAAGCTTGCAACCGTGCGCATAACCGGGATCAAACCCCAACACGGTTTTCCCTTTCAGCGGAGATTGCATCAACAAATGACTTAAATTGTCCGCAAAAACTTTAATAGCGCCTTCGCTGGCATTGTCAAAAATATCACTGCGAATTTCACGTTCGATAGAAGGCGCAATCAGACGATCGTAGCTATCCATAATGGCGGCAGAAATATATTTTTCGGCAGGACTGTTGTTCCCCAGAAGAATTTGAGCAAACAAATAGTTTAATACAATTTCACTTGCCACACTAATGTCAACTTTCAAAAATCCTTCTTTTTCGCCGCGATTGATAGCAAGCACACGGTGCGGAAGCACTTTTTTCAGCGGCTCGGCATATTCATAATACTGTGCATAAACAGAATCCTCTTCTTTGGTTGCACGGGTGGTTAAAATGCCGAACTCAAAGGTTAAGCGGCGCAATTCTTTGCGAAATTCGGCGTTGTCGGAAACATTTTCCGCAATAATATCCTTTGCGCCCTGCAAAGCCTCCTCTACGCTTGCAACACCCTTTTCTTCATCCACATAAGCTTCCGCCTGTACTTCAATAGCAGGCTCGTAGGACGGCTCCTGCGCATAGATGAGGTCGGCAAGCGGCTCCAACCCCTTTTCGCGGGCAACCGAAGCACGTGTTTTGCGGTGCGGACGGAACGGTCTGTAAATGTCATCTACCTCGGTTATGGTCTTTGCCGCCCAAATTGCCGCTTCAATCTCCGGCGTCATTTTTTCCTGCGCAGAAATGAGGTCAAATACCTCTTGCTTCCGCTTTTCAATATTGCGAAGAAAGGTTAGACGGTCGTTCAAATCACGCAACACATTGTCGTCCAAGCTGCCGGTTACCTCTTTGCGGTAACGTGCAATAAAAGGAATGGTATTCCCTTCATCTATCAATGCAACGGTCTTTTCGACCTGCTCTGTCTTTAGCTGAAATTCCTGTGCCAACTGTTCAATAATATTCATATAGGATATTTCCTTTCTTTATTTTTCATCATTTGGTATTGCTGTTTTGAAAGCATTGCAACTGTGCCGACTCCGCATCGGTCAAGGTACGCCACGCGCCGCGCGCCAAAGAGGAATCCAACGTAAGCGGTCCAAACGTCAACCGTTCCAAATAGGTAATTTGATTGTGCACGGCCTCCATCATCAACTTGATTTGATGATATTTCCCCTCGGTAATGGTAATAACGCCCTCTTTCTCCGCGGTCAACCGAATTTTACACGGCATGGTAACATATCCACCAATGTCAACGCCGTTCTCCAAGGCGAGAACATCTTGCTCGGAAAGCGGAAACTTAACATGAAAGCCATAGCTTTTGGAGACATGCTGTTTGGGAGACAGCAAACGGTGCGCCAATACGCCGTTGTTTGTTAAAAGCATGAGACCGACCGTGTGTTTATCCAATCTGCCGCACGGAAAGACGCCCATTTTACGGTATTCGGCAGGTAGCAAATCGGTTACAACAGGTTCTCCCCTGCCGTCCTCGGTTGCGCTGATATACCCGTCCGGTTTGTTGAGCATTAAATAAACAAAGCGATGATACTGCACGGGTATCCCGCAATACGTTACGGAATCCCGTTCCGGATCAATCTTTTCATCGGCGCGTTTGACCGGTTTGCCGTTCACCGTAATCCGCCCCGCTTTGGCAGCGCGGCCGCATTCGCTTCGGCTGGCAAGTCCGCACTCCGAAATCATTTTATCCAAGCGCATGCATACACCCCGTTTCTTGGTCTTGACGGTGAACCGACATTCGTACGGTTTTGCCGAAATGAAAGCTGAAATTGGAAATTGTAATCATGTGATACCGCCTTAATTTACTTTTTTCCTGCACAAAACAAAAAAGCAGAACCTTGCAAACTGTGCGAGCGTTTCTGTTTGTTATTATACCATAAATATGATAAATTTGCAATACGTCAAAGCAAAATATTCAAGCGTGACGGAACGCCTGCCGAAAATCCGCCAACCGCCGGCGGACGCAACCGGCCGCAAGCGGTCGCGAAAGCGGTTGACGATTGGTTGTTGAATACAAATAAAATTGCGGGCACGCTCGGTTGAGCGCGCCCGCCGGGGACATAAAATGAATTTTGTTTTTGCTTTTATCCGGTGCAAACCACCGTAGCGGAGCAATTGTATTTCAGGTCAGAGCCATTTGTAATCGTATCCCATTCGGCTTGCGTGCCAGTGAAAGTGATGGCTTTTAGTTTCGAGCAGCCTGAGAACGCCCGATATCCAATGCTCGTGACGCTGTCCGGTATCGTGATGCTCTCAAGGCTACTGCAACCGAAAAACGCCTGATAGCCAATGCTCGTCACGCTGTCCGGTATCGTGATGCTCGTCAGGCTACTGCAATAGATGAACGCCTGATAGTCAATGCTCGTGACGCTGTCCGGTATCGTGATGCTTTTAAGGCTATTGCAATTTTTGAACGCAGAATTGCCAATACTCGTGACGCCGTCCGGTATGATAATACTCGTCAATTTACTGCAGTCGTAGAACGCATAAGCGCCAATGCTCGTGATGCCGTCCGGTATGATAATACTCGTCAATTTACTGCAACCGGAGAACGCAAAACCGTAAATCACCTTTGTTTGCGAATGAATGTCACAGCTTGTAATAGAAGTATCTGTTGCTTTTATCAATGCAAAATAAGGATTTTCTTCATTGCCCAAATACTTTGCATTGTCATATATATTGTAAGTCAGGCTACTGCAACCGGAGAACGCAGAATCGCCAATGCTCGTGACACTGTCCGGTATTGTGATGCTCGTCAGTTTACTGCAATTTTTGAACGCAGAATCGCCAATGCTCGTGACGCTGTCCGGTATCGTAATGCTCGTCAGGCTACTGCAACCGGAGAACGCAGAATCGCCAATGCTCGTGACGCTGTCCGGTATTGTGATGCTCGTCAGTTTACTGCAATTTTTGAACGCAGAATCGCCAATGCTCGTGACGCTGTCCGGTATCGTAATGCTCGTCAGGCTACTGCAACC
>CAYYCU010000171.1:0-3269 GCA_964470415.1 uncultured Ruminococcus sp. | reverse complement strand
CTCCGGACACCATGATTAAAAGTCATGTGCTCTGCCATCTGAGCTAATGGGTCTTATCCCGTTACCAAAATATTATACCACATCTCGCCCGTTTTGTCAATCTTTTTTATTCGTCAAAACAGCAAAAAGAGGGCCGAAGTCCACTGCTTTTTATTGTGCGTTTTGTTGTTTGTACAATGCAATCAGCTTTTCATGAATGTCGTTTGCCATTTTATCAATGTTCTCCGGAAGAACAGAAGGAAGCGTGGGCGTATATTCTCCATTGTCCAAATCGTTTGCAAACAATTCGGAACGCATGGCACGAACAAAAAATTTATCAAAAAAAGAAAGTCCTTCCGTCTTCAATGAACCGCCGAAATAGGAAATTTGAAAGGCATGCGCCCGTAAGTCTTTGGAAAACAGCTTGTCACAATAATATTCATATTCCGCCGTCAAGCCGCAACATAAAAACAACGCAAGCGGCTTTTGGAGAAGCAATGCTTCATTCTCGCGCAAAAAGCGGCGGGCAGACGGACGCAATTTCCCAAAATAAACAGAGGAACCGACTATTACCATATCAAAATTTGCTGTTTGCGGCTGCTCTTTATCCAAAGAAACAACCGTAACGTCCTTGCCCCGCAAAAGCGCTTGCAACCGCTCCGCACAAGTTTTTGCCGTTCCGTTTTTTCCCGTATACGCCAATAAAATTTTCACGCCGAAAGAACCTTTCTTTAAAATTCGATGTTTGTATTTTACCACATTCGCGAAAAAAAATCAAGTCTCTGCAAAAATATATTCGCATAGGTCTTGTCTTTTTTTAAAAAGTATGATAAAATGGTTCCAAAATATTACGGAAAGGGCAGCGGCAAAAGACGTGACAAGAACACAGGCAATTAAAAAATTGGTATTGACCGGTACGTTTTTGGGGATCGGCTTTGTATTGCCGTTTTTTACGGGACAAATTCAACTGATTGGAAAAATGCTGCTTCCCATGCACCTACCCGTCTTGCTTTGCGGATTGCTTTGCGGTTGGAAATACGGGCTTGCGTTGGGACTGGTTCTTCCCATTTCGCGGTCTTTGCTTTTTGGGATGCCGCTTTTGTACCCATCCGCGGTTGCCATGTCATTTGAGCTTGCCGTATACGGCTTTGCCGTTGGCTTCCTGTTTTCTCGCGTGCGGAAACGAAACCTTTTTACGCTTTACGGATGCCTGCTCCCCTCCATGCTTTTGGGACGCATCACTTGGGGGTTGGCGCAAACGGTTCTTTTGGGACTCGGCAACAAGCAATTCCCGTTTTCCGCTTTTCTGGCCGGCGCTTTTTTCGATGCGCTTCCCGGTATCATTTTGCAACTGATTTTAATTCCCGCCATTCTCATTATTTTGGACCGCACCCGTCTGATTTCTTTTTTTGACCGTGCGCAAAACGCGCCGTAACACGGTAACATCAATTCATCTTTCAAAAAAGCGGCATGCTGCATTTTATTGCAACACGCCGTTTTTTATTTTGCATTATGACATGATGACCGGAAATTAAAATTCGATTTTCTTTTCGATATAAGACTTCAATTCGTCAATCGGAATGCGAACCTGCTCCATGGTATCGCGGTCTCGAACCGTTACACAGTTGTCGGCCGGTTTGGTTTCGTCTCCAACCGTTTCAAAATCCACGGTGATACAAAGCGGCGTACCGATTTCATCCTCGCGGCGATAACGCTTGCCGATAGAGCCCGTTTCGTCATAGTCAATCATAAAATACTTGGAAAGTTCTTCATAAATTTCGCCCGCCTTATCCGCAAGCTTTTTGGAAAGCGGAAGAACGGCAGCTTTGAACGGTGCCAGTGCGGGATGCAAATGCAGAACCGTACGCACATCATTCTTTGCCGCATCAATGACCTCTTCGTCATACGCATCTACCAAAAATGCCAATGCCACACGGTCGGCGCCCAGGGAGGGTTCCACCACATAGGGAATATAGTGTTCCCCGGTTTCTTGGTCAAAATAAGTTAAGTCCTTGCCGCTGTGCGTTTGGTGTTGACCGAGGTCATAATCGGTACGGTCCGCAATGCCCCAAAGTTCTCCCCAACCGAACGGGAACAAAAACTCAAAGTCGGTCGTTGCTTTGGAATAGAAGCAAAGCTCCTCCGGATCATGGTCGCGCAAGCGCAAATTTTCCCCGCGCATGCCCAATTTCAGCAAAAACTGATGGCAATAGTCTTTCCAATAGGCAAACCACTCCAGGTCGGTACCGGGCTTGCAGAAAAATTCAAGCTCCATTTGCTCAAATTCACGCGTGCGGAAAATAAAGTTGCCGGGCGTAATTTCGTTACGGAAAGATTTTCCGATTTGCGCAACACCGAAAGGAAGCTTTTTACGGCTGGTACGCTGTGCGTTTGAAAAGTTGACAAAAATGCCCTGCGCAGTTTCGGGACGGAGATAAACCGTACTGGAATTATCCTCGGTAACCCCGATAAAAGTTTTAAACATCAAATTGAATTTTTTAATGTCGGTAAACTCATGACCGCCGCATTGCGGGCATCCGATATTTTTCTCTTTGATATAAGCCGCCATTTCTTCAAAGCTCCAAGCGGCAGGGTTGTCGTTTAAACCGTTTTGAAAGGCGTAATCCTCAATCAGCTTGTCCGCACGATGGCGCATTTTGCATTGCTTGCAATCCATAAGCGGATCGGAAAAGCCGCCCACATGTCCGGAAGCCACCCATGTCTCCGGGTTCATAATAATGGCGCTGTCCAAGCCGACATTGTATTTGCTTTCTTGGACAAATTTTTTCCACCATGCGCGCTTGACATTGTTTTTAAATTCCACGCCGAGAGGACCGTAGTCCCAGGAATTGGCAAGTCCGCCGTAAATTTCGGAGCCGGGAAAAATAAAGCCGCGCGTTTTGCAAAGCGCAACAATTTTGTCCATTGTTTTTTCTAAATTATTCATATTCGTTCTCCCCTGCTTTTCTAACAGTTTGTTTTATTATAACACCGCAACGAAATTCTGTCAAGAGCAAAAATCGCTTTTTATGCCGGTGCCCGACAAAATCGGACAAAAAACAAAAAAAGCAAGACATCCTCCGCTTACATCAGCGGCGCGGAGAATATAAACAGTCATGACTGCATACCAACCGCGTAAAAAGGCTCTTGCATAAGGAAAGCAAGCAAACCGCTTGCCACATGTCAAAATTCAGTTTTCATAATAAGTGCCGCCCTTGGGGAGCGGCTGCTTATTTGGTGACCCCTACGGGAATCGAACCCATATCTTCGCCGTGAGAGGGCGACGTCTT
>CAYYCU010000170.1:0-3287 GCA_964470415.1 uncultured Ruminococcus sp. | reverse complement strand
AGCGGCTGTAATCTGATTATCAGCTACAATCCCAATACGGATTTGATTGACGATGACGTTTCCGAGCGCTCGGAGACTGCTGTTCTGGATTCTTTTTTGGCAGAGGACGGAAACACTTTTTTGGTGCTGTTGGAAAACGGAACGCCAAGCTTGCCGAATTTTGAAAAATATTTGGAGAATTGGGGCGTTGCTTTTGACTATTATACCGACAAAACAAACGATATTTCTTATCGCTATACGGTACAGGACGCAACGCAGTCACTGACCTCGGACGGTTGTACGATTTACGGAGAAGCGGTAAAAGCGGAAGGAACCGCCGCTTTCTTTTCGGGAACCGACAGAAAGGTGATATTTAAAAACGCGACTTCTATGCGTGCATCCCAAGGCTTTGTCAACAACGGAGACGGAAGTTATACCAACGGCAACCGTACGCTGTACAGCCTTTATGAAAGCGGCTCCGGTGCGGTATGCTGGGCAAACGGTAATCCCGTGGGCGGTTCCGGCTCGATGCTGATGAGTGTAACAGAACAAAAAACGGAGAACGCGACCTCTTATGTCGGCGTCATTGCCTCCGTGGATTTTTCGGCAGAGGATTTTTTGCAATCTGCCGTTTACGGAAATTCGGATTTGATGCTGTGCTTTTTGCAACGCTTTTGCGGACAGTTGACGCCGCAGGGAATGACAGTCAAACCGCTTGTAAAGCAGGGAATCAATTTGCTTACCACGGCACAGATGTTGCGCTGGACCTTGGTACTGTCTCTTACGCCTGCAATTGTGATTTCCGTTGTTGCGGTGGCAGTGCTGACAAAGCGCCGCCGCGCTTGAATCTTTCAGAAAGGACAAATCACCGCGTATGAAAATCGAAAATGGACAAAATCGCAAATGGCGGTACCGTTCTGCAAGCATCGGTATTGCCGCCATTGTCATTGCGGCCGTGCTTCTTATCAATATTGTGGCGTCTGCCGTTTGTTCCGGCAACCGGCTGTTTATCGATTTGACCAGTGAATATATATATACGTTCAGTGACGGAGCTCGCTATCTTTTGGGAAACACCATTGAGCAGGTGAATCAAGCAAGAGATGAGGATGATCCTGTTCGGGTTGATATTATTTTTTGCGCCGATCCCGACATTCTGTGCGGGAACGAATATATGCGCTATATTTATTATACCGCGCTTGAAATGCAAAAGGCTTTTTCGGATACGGTTCATGTCTCCACCTGCAATGTGCTGCAAAATCCATCTGCCGTGGACGCATACAGAACCAATTCCTATTCCAATATTTATCAATCCAACATTATTGTTGCCAGCGGAACCGAATTTCGCATCTATTCATATAAAGCTTTTTACAAATCGGATGAGTCCAGCGGCAAGATTGCGGTTTATAACGGCGAGCAGATTTTTTTGCGCGGCATTCTTGCGGTAACGCGTGCGGAATCGCCCATTTGCGCCTTGACGGTGAATCACGGTGAGCCGTTTGCGACCGAGGCGGGACGTACCGAATACAGTGAGTTTTTAAAGCTGATTCAAAGCGCCGGCTATGATATTGTTTATTTGGATTTGGAAAAAGAAGAAATTCCGGAAAACTGCCGTTTAATCATTACGTTTGATCCGCAAACCGATTTTGCAACCGATTTCGGTAAGGGAACGGTTTCGGAAATCGGCAAGCTGGAAAAATATTTAAACAATGTGTATTCCTATATGGTCTTTGCCGATGCGGATACACCGACTCTTCCGGTTTGGGAAGAGTTTTTGGAGGATTGGGGAATTTCTTTCAGCCGTTATACCGAGACCGATGCGGAAAGCGGTAAAGTTGAAATTGCCGGCACGCTGGAAGCGGTAGATCCGGCGCATGCTTTGGATACGGCCGGGAACAAAATCATTGCGGAGTATGAAACGGAAGCGCCGTCCTCCGCGGTTACGGACGATATGCTGAAGTACGGAAATTATCCGAAGGTGATATTTGAAAATGCGGTTCCGGTTTCGCTTTCCTCCGTTTATCAATTAAAATATGAATTGGAAGATTCCGAAAACGAGACGGGTGCGTATACCTACGGCTATTATTTCAAAAACGGCGAAACGCGCGAAAGCTATGATGTTTTTCGCACCGGAGACACGGCATATGCCTTTGCCAAAAGCAACGGCGAACGATTGACCGAAGACGGAAAGGCACTGATTGCCGATACCCGCGGCAGTTATAGCTTGATGCGCATCAGCTGTCGGTCACAGCTGGTGAATGAAAGCCAATTCCTTTCCAGTGTGAATGATTTGACGTATGTTTGTGCGGTAGGTTCCACATCGTTTGCAAGCAATGAGATGCTTTCCACAAATGCATATGGAAATACAGATGTTCTTTTGGCTACATTCCGTATGATTGGCAGAGAGGTTGAGCCTGTAGGAATTGATTTTAAAATATTGTATGACGCAGAAGCGGATTCCGATTATTATATGACAACGGTTACCAATACCGACGGTACCACCACACAGGAATTGAGCCTGTTTGTAACGGCGTCGGCAACATTGTTGATTGTTGTGCCCGGCGTTTTGTTGGCGGGCGTTGGAATTTATGTTTTGGTAAGAAGGAAAACGCGCCATTGACGGCAAAGAATTTTTACCTAATATTCTGTTAGAAAGGAACTTATAGGCAGGATACGGATGAGAACAGAAGAAAATATTATCAATGTTATATTTGATGCGGGACGCGGAAATGTTTCGGTTGCCAGCCGAGAAGCCGCGGTGGGGGAATCCTTTGGAAAGCTCCCGCAGCCTACGCGTACCGGCTACCGTTTTGACGGTTGGTATCTCGGCGAGAATTTGATTACGGAGCATACGGCGGTCGAATCCGATGAAGATATTCGTTTGGTTGCGCATTGGAGCAAAATGCGGGACAAAAAGAAAACCTTCTCTATGTTAAAAAAGCAAAGAATAGCGGCCGTTGTGCTTTCCGTTTTATGTGTTGTCATGATTCTTACACTGCTGGTAACCAATCATGTGGTTTCCATTTATAAACTGGAAGATGTTTATTACAGTGACGACGGTACAAAATATACCGAAAAATATTATATCAAGAAAAAAAGCGGACAGTACGGACTTTATGACCAAAGCGGGACATTGATGGAATACAATGCGGAGCGTGGATATTTTACGGCGCACAGCGGCAACCAATATACCGTAGATTTGGAAACCGGCGAATATTCTCTTTATGCGGTTGTGGATTTTGACGCGGAAGCAGGAGAGCTTTTAAGCACGGGTAACCGCCTTATGATTTTCCCCGAAATTACGGGTGAAG
>CAYYCU010000169.1:0-3292 GCA_964470415.1 uncultured Ruminococcus sp. | reverse complement strand
GAGGACCGTTGCAGCCCAGCGCGAGACCGGCGGGATACATAACGCCCATGCCGGCCGCGATGGTGCCGAAGCCCGTGCCGGAGGCCGTGGCAAAGAGTGCGCAGGCGAGGAAGGTGATGACGAGGAACAGCGTCTCACCGACGCCGATGCCGGCGGAAGCGCCCGCGATGGCGTCTGCCAGGCCGGAGGAGCGCAGGATACGGGAGAACACGCCCGCGAAGAACCAGCAGATAACGGGGATGATCGCGTCCTGGCTGGCAATACCGTTGATAACAGCCTCGGAGAATACCTTCTTATCCTTTGCGAAGAACATCGAGATGCAGATCGCAAGGAATGCCGGCAGCCAGAGGGCGCCGTCCGAAATAGAGCCTACGAAGAATGTGGTGTAGAGGATGCCGATCAGGAACAGTCCCAGCGGCAAAAACGACATCCATTCGCCGCCATAGAATTCCAACTTTTTCTTTTCCATGTGTTTTTCCCTTCCTGTTTTTTTGATTTGAAATCCGCTACACCGCACGCAAAAGGGTCGCTAAATTTGCTTTCCCGTGCGCTATAACGCATTTTCTATATCATACTCTCAAATATGTTCAGATGCAAGCGACAAAAGCACCGATTTTTTATATGGCTTTTTGTATAATCTGCTGCTTTTTTGCCGAAAAAGTGGAAATTTTGCCAAAGCAGAGCTTGTGCGATGAAAAAAAGGTGGATTTTTCCCATTTCGGGTGCTATACTGAATTAGATAATGTGCTCCCCCGCATCGGGCGGCACAATGCTTTTTGAGGTCGGCCATTATGGAAGAAAATAAAGTTGATATCGGCGCCGCTCTGCGCGGCGAACGAAAAAAGCTCGGCATCAGTCTGGACGAGGCGGCAAGCCGCACCGGTGTATCCAAAACCATGCTCGGGCAGATCGAGCGCGGCGAATCCAACCCCACGCTTGCCACCGTCTGGAAGATCGCGTCGGGACTGCATATTTCGATGTCCAACCTTCTGGTCCCCGCCGCGGGGTCGGACTATCATGTCACACCGCTGCGCGCGATCGAGCCGCTGCGCAACCGCCCGGGCGGACTTCGCGTCTATACGCTCTTCCCCTTCAATCCCATGGCACCGTTCGACTATCTCTACATCGAGCAGGAGCCGAACTGCCGCTACGACTCCACCATGCACCCGAACGCGCAGATGGAGTATATCGTTGTCACGCAGGGCGTTTTGACCATGCACGTCGGCGACAAGACCTATACCCTCGGTGTCGGCGATTCGATGTCCTTCGCGGGCTATGAGAAGCACAGCTACGAAAATCTCGGCGGCGAGACCTGCATCTTCCAGTGCATCACGCACTACTGATCGGGTATAAAAATGCAAAAAAGGAGGCCCTCGGCTCTGCCGAGGGCTTCCTTTTTATCCGGTCTTATGCCCGCTCCGCGTCGAGCTTTTCCAGCGCGTCGTGCAGGGAAAGGCGCGTATGTCCGTCGCGTCCCGTCACGGTCTCGGCCTCCAGCATCGAGCGGATGATGCTCTCCTCCACCGCCTCGGTGCCGGCGCGGAACACCGTGTCGAGCGTCTCGTCGTTCAGGACGGTCGCGGACAGCGTTTTCGCCTCCGTGCGGATGCGATCAGCGGTAGAAAATGCCAGCGCGATCTCGCCGCTGCCGTGCTCGGTGACCGCGCCGGTCCGCGCAAGGCCGCTCTGTGCGCGGCGCGCGAGCCGCGCGAGCTGGCGCGAGGAGAGCGGCGCGTCCGTTGCCAGCACCATGATGCACGAGCCCTTCGCGCTCTCCGGCTTTTCGGCAAGCCGCCGACCGACCGGATCGCCCGCGATCATCAGGTCGATGCGCGTGCCGAAATTCGTCATCACCAGCGCGCCGAGCGTATAGCTCTGCCCCTCGATCTCAAAAACGCGCGAGGCGGAGCCGATGCCGCCCTTGAGCTGATAGCAGCTCATGCCGCGTCCCGCGCCGACCGCGCCGAGCGCGAACTCCTCGCCTGCCGCCTCCAGCGCGGCGCGCACATGCTCCTCCGTGATATGCAGTCCGCGGATATCGTTCAGATAGCCGTCGTTGCATTCCAGAATGACCGGATTGACGGTGCTTTCCTCGCGTCCGATGCCCGCGTTGCGCTCCAGCATATAGCGCACAAGGGCCGTGTAGGCGGTGCCCGCCGAGAGCGTGTTCGTGAGCACCAGCGGCGTTTCGATGCAGCCGAGCTCCTGCACCTGCACCAGTCCCATGCTCTTGCCGAAGCCGTTGATCACATGCACGGCGGCGGGGCAGCGGTCGTGAAACAGATCGCCGGAATGCGGAATGAGTGCCGTTACGCCGGTCTGCACCTCACCGTGCGCAACCGTGCAGTGTCCCACGCGCACGCCGGAGACATCCGTTATCAGATTAAGTCTGCCCTTTGGCAGAATACCGAATTCGTACTTCATTTTGCTTTCGTGTCCTTTCTTCCCATCGCTCTCGGGCGGGCGCCTTCTCACGCCTCGTCCCACCTGCCGCTTTTCAGCAATTCGCGGATGATGACCACTGTCGTGCGCGCTACGGTGCGGCTGTTTCCGCGGCTCATGAGCACGCTTTCCGCCTGATAGCTCTTCTTCTGCCGCACCAGCTCTGCGACGGAGGCAAGCTCCTGCCGGTTTTTCAGCACGGTTTCCCTCAGCTCCCGCTTGCGCTGCGCGCTCGCGCGCATTCCGACGACCAGCGCCGCGAGCATCAGCAGCATCATCCCCACGAAGGACCATATCGACATCTTTCCCACCTCGCTATGCTTCTTAACGATATCGCCGTTCGATCGGGGCGCGCCCGCCCCCGTTGACCGATAGTTCCTTCTATAATAGCGTTCGCCGCGGGCTAAGTCAATCCTTAAAGGCCCGACTTTTTCGCCCGCAAACCGATGAAGCGCCTGCGGGGCGAAAGCGAGACGCAGCAGAACGAGCGAGAGATGATTTTGATGCGAAGCACAAAAAATCGCCGCAAGCGATATAACGCTTGCGACGAGCCGGTGCGGACTACCGGACTCGAACCAGTGACCTCATGCGTGTGAATATTCGATCGTGCGGGAGAGCGTGCGAAATCAAGCAATCTCTCACACTTTTTGCCGCTTTCTGCATAGTAAAAATCCGATGAAATCATGCGATTTCATCGGATTTTTGGTGCGGACTACTGGACTCGAACCAGTGACCTCATGCGTGTGAATATTCGATAGGGTAAGGATGCGCGTAAAATCGCACGCTCTCCCGTATTTTTTGCCGCTTTTCGCTCGAAAAAAGAAAAGATTACATTCTCTTCGTTCCATTA
>CAYYCU010000168.1:0-3330 GCA_964470415.1 uncultured Ruminococcus sp. | reverse complement strand
TTCCGTTTCCATATGATCCAGTTGCAGATTGCGGTTATAAGTTCCTCCGGTGAACGGCATGGCGCCGCGGCGCAGCTGGTCGCCGGAACGCGGGGAGGCATGCCCGTCCGCATAGCCGATGTTGGCGAGATTGCCATGGCGCCTGACGATTGCCATTCTATAAGAGCTTTGTGCCGTGCCGATCGTGGAAAATGAACATCCCTGGACATTGAAGAACATGGCATTGGAAAGATGTGCCGAAGCGCTGTCTCCGGCAATCGCCGTTTGAGACGGCTGCCGCATCTTGCCCATGACAAATGTCCTTGTCGCCCAGGAGGAGGCGGAACTGGCGTAAACGAAGTCTCCGAGCAATTTGATCTGTCTGACGATTCCCGGTTTCGACAGATCCTCTGAATTATAGCCGATATAAGTGCCGTATACGGAGAACAGCGCCGTGTTGCCGTTCTTGTAGCCGCCCCCGGGAGTGAGAAATGTCCTGTCACTTGTCACCGAGGGACATCCTATGCTTTTCCATGTGATGTAGCCGCCTCCCTGGCTCAGCTGTCCCGACATGGAACCGGAGCGTGTCAGCAGAGTCGCGTAGTTTTCGTATTTCGTTCCATATATGACGCTGTGCACCATATTGTCGGTGTTGTCCGCCGCATACGAATTCTGGGCGAGCATGAGCTGTTTCATATTCATCAGGCAGCTTGCAGCGTGTGCTTTTTCTCTTGCTTTCTTCAATGCGGGGAGAAAAAGGCTGAGCAGAATCATAAAGATTCCTATAACGATAAGAAGCTCTAATATTGTGAAGTTAACGCGGCTGAAAATTCCCGTTCTGCTTTTCCGTTTCATATAACCTCCTCCTTTGTTTTTTATGTCTTGCAGGTTTTTCTGCGGACCGAATCGCCGGAGACAATCAGGTCGTCCGGAGCGGTTCCCGCCGCATCGCCGATGAATTTCAGGCGTCCCGGCTGCGGTTCAATGCCGAGATAGTGCCGGAAAACGGCATCAGTCAGCCGGCGGAGCGGGGGATTGCCGACCACAGTCAGCGGCGGATTCTGCATGGCGGCGATTTCCGGAGAGCCGAATGAGACCAGCGAAACATCCTCCGGAATTCTGCGCCCGCTTTCCCGCAGGGCCCGTCCCAGAGCCAGCGCCAGATCGCAGTGCTGGCAGTACACGGCATCCGTTTTGCGGAATGCTCCTTCCGCAAGCAGGCGTTTCGCATGGTGGTAGGCCAGTTCCGCAAGTGAATGCTCCGTGTCGCCGGTGAACAGGTGAACATGTCCGAAGGCTTTGCGGGGACGCAGATACCGTTCTGCGGTTTTCAGGCGGGGATGTTTTACATGGGAGAAAAAATCAATCCGGTGGCATCCCCGTTCCAGCAGATGGTCCATCAGCGGGATCATGGCGTCGGGGCCGTAGCCGTCAAGCATACGGAAGCCCTGCTTTGTTGCATCGTGAAACAATGTGATGACCTTGTCCGCAATGGGGCGCAATCTGTTCATCAGCAGGGGATTGGCGGCGAACCAGCCGAAGCTGTGGATGAACAGAATGTCGAAATCATTTTCCTGCAGAGTCCGGAAAACGGATTGATCGTCACAGTAAAGAAAGCTGACGTGGCACAGCTCGCATCCGTATTCCCTGGCAGATTCCCGGATGGCGGCGAACCATTTGTTGAAGGAGAATACACCGGCAGGCAATAGAATCACCGCTTTCAGTGCTGACCTCTTCCCGGAGGAAAGCATGATGCGCCCATTGTTTCCCCGCACCGTGATCCCGGCGCGGCAAAGCTGCCGGAGCGCTCCGTAGACGGTCACAAGGCTGACTCCCAGCTCCTCCGCGAGATGCGGAGCTCCCGGCAGAAGCGAACCGTATTCGCCGCGCGTGATCCTCCGCCTGAGCAGGTCGACGACCCATTGCTGTTTGGAAATTCTCATGAAATGTTCCTATTTAGTATGTTTTTTATTTAATATAGGGAGTATTTTTTGAGATTCAAATATTTTTTTGAAAAAAATGAATTTTTTTCCTCTCGGTGCCGGCCGGAAATATGGTAAAACCGCGGGACTGTCATGTGCGTTCGATCAGATACCGGAGTTTATGGAACAGGGGTTCCGTTTCTTTGCCGGATGCGGATCAGCTGATGATCCGGAGCGGTGATATGAGTCTTCGTGAACAGCTGCTGAAAAACGGCTTTTCCCTGCGCCCTGTTGCAGTGCCGTTGCCTCTATTCCGTTTCCCGGCATTTTTGCGCTTCCATGCGGAATTCCGAGGGAGACATCCCGGTTTTTCCCTTGAAGATACGGGAGAAATGATATTGGTCCGTAAAATTCAGTTTTGCGGCGACTTCCGAAATAAGAACTCCCTTTCCTGCAAGCATTGTCTTGCTGATATCGATCTTGCGCGTCAGGAAATAATCATACGGTGTTTGCCTGAGCTCCTCTTTGCAGACCTTGATGATTCTGTTGCGCGGAATGGCAATCTCGCGGCTCATCCGGCGCAGATCAAGTTTTTTATAAAGCATCCGGTCGAGATAATGCCGGATTTTCAACGCCTGCGAGGAGAGCGGTTTTTCTCCGGCGGCATGTTTGGCAAGATACTGAATCAGTTGCAGAAGCACTCCTGCGGCACGATCATGCATGTCGTGGCTTTTCAGTTGGAACAGTTCGATCATTTCATCAAACTGGTGGCGGAAATATTCCCCTTTGCACTGCGGGAAATAAAACTTGTTTTCCAGATGATAACTACTGAGCAGACGTTCCGGCAGAGTGCCGATGACGACAAAATAACGTTTGATCCATGGTGCATCAGCTTCACTGAAAATTACATGATTCCGATTCCTCGGCAGGATATAGATGTCGCCCTGGGAAACGGAAAACTGTTCCTCATTGATTTTTACATGCCCTTTCCCTCTGATTACAAATTCGAACACCCAGAATGGAAAATTTTTACGTTCGTATAAAAGAAAAGAATCCTTCTGAGGAATTTCATTCGCATTGAGAAGAACGAGCGGCTGAGCCAGATTTTCAAGATATTCATCCCCCAGAGATTTTTGCCCGTAAATCTTCATGAGGGAGTCTCTGCCGATTTTTCTTTGCTCCTGAAGTGATGAATAAAGATTATCCATTGTATATTCTACTTGATTATTTTTTATTTTATTACTATTATACATCTTTTTGATGTCATTTTCCATTCCATAAAAATAAAAATGTGTTATAATTAATAATATGAAAAGATGAACTGAAGATGAATTCTTAAAACAGGGTGTAAATTCATGAAGAAAACTTGCAAAAAGATATTTCATTTCCCCAGGCGTCAATTCGCGCCCTGCCTTATTTTTCCTTTCTT
>CAYYCU010000167.1:0-3352 GCA_964470415.1 uncultured Ruminococcus sp. | reverse complement strand
AAGACCGTCTGCATCTGCAAACGGTCGAAGAAACGCTGTGGCAAGAACTGCGAACCCGATGTAGTCGAGAGAGACAAGTACGCTGGATGGGAAAGCACATTCAAGCGGAACCGCTACGGCAAGTGACTTCGGCTGATATACCAACAGGAAAGCAGCGTGAGCATAGATGACGATTGTTTGTAAGGGCAGCCGTGATCCACCTGCTTGCCCGACCGGGCCTCCCGCAAAATCTGAAGAAAGGAGCGATGAGCCGTGAAGAACGCACACGCAATCCGCTGTATGAGCCATCAGCTCGCCAAGGTCTGCGAACAGATCGAGGAGCTGGCTCTTGCGGTCGAGGAGTCCGAACAGATGAGTGCGGATGTTACCGACGTCTATGAGGGACTGCTTATGGACGAGATGGAACACGCACAGGTCTTGACCCTCGAAATGACTAAGATGTTGGCTATCGGCGATGAGGAAACGAACACCGATGGCGATGGCAGCGTCTTCGCTGCTGGCGACCTGACCGATGAAAAGGCCGTGGAGACCGACAGCGAATGTGAGGAGCCTAAGTGATGGCCTTCCTCGCAGAGAAGACTCCGAAAGGAGGGGGATACCATTGACCCCGAAACTTAGCAAGGTGATCCGTCTGGACAGCTTACCGCTGAACCAGACCTATTACACACCCGAAGGCTACCTGGTGGACAGGCCGATCCTGACCAGCACCGGTATCTTCGAGTACCACAATCCTGATGGAAGCATCAGGAGGGAGCTCAGGCTCCCGGAGGATGTTTTTGATCCCGAAAGCCTGAAATCGTACAAGGGCAGACCTATCATTATCACCCATGACGCTGGGCTCGTCACGAAGGATAATGTTGCGGAAAACCAAATTGGCACGATTTTGACTGAAGGATACCGCAGCAACGACGATGTCCGTGCTGAAATCATCATCCACAACACCGACGAGATGAAAGAGGCCGGCTTGAAAGAGCTGTCCCTCGGCTACAACCTCGATTTGGAGGAAACTCCCGGCGTGTGGGAAGGCCAGCACTACGATGCCGTTCAGCGGAACATCCGCATCAATCACTTGGCACTTGTCCGTGAGGCCAGAGCCGGTGAGCAGGCACGACTGAATATTGACAGCCGTGACCCTGAGAACACGCTCAAAGGAGGAAAAGTTATGAGCAAGAAGACCAATCCCAAGGCACCCGCCAAGGCTCATCGCACCGACGGCATCCTGTCCCAGGAGGAGTTCGCCAAGGCCATCGAGGAGTACAAGGCTCGCCGTGCCGCCGCCCAGGCAGACTCCGAGGAACAGCCCGCCGCCGAGCCTGTCGCCGCCCCCGCCGTTGAAGACGGTGAGGATACCACTCCCGTTGAGGAACCCACCACTACCGAGGAGCAGGTTCAGCTTGTGAAGGATCGCCGTGATCGTAGAGATGAGGGCGAACCCGAGGACATGGAGGCTGCCAAGGCTGTTATCGCCCAGCAGGACGGTGACATGAGCATCCTGTTCGACATCATCGACACTCTGCTCGCTCAGGGCGACTTCCAGAAGGCTGACGCCGAAGGCGAGGAGACTCCCGCTGAGGAAACTCCTGCGGCTGTCACCGAGGACGAGGAAGACGAGCCTGTTATCGGCGCTTCTGTCGAGAACGCCGACGATGAGGATGATGACATCCCCAACACCAATGCTTCTGAGGTCGGTGAGTCCGTCCTGAATGTGGACTCCGTCGATGCCATCGTTCGCCAGCGCATCCAGCTTGGTATGGTTGGCCGCAAGCTGAACATGGACGGTCTGGAGAACATGAGTATCTCCACCGCCAAGAAGGCTATCATCCGTGCCGTTCGCCCCGCCCTGAACCTGGACGGTAAGAGCGCCGCTTACATCAACGCTGCGTATGATTGCGCTGTCGCCGATGTCAACGCTCGCTCCGAGAAGGGCACCGACTACCAGAAGAAGCAGATGTTCAACAAAGACTCCCGCACCGTCGAGAGCGATGGTCAGTCTTCTGCCGCTGCCCGTCAGCGCATGATTGATCGTCAGCACAACAAGAAGGAGGACAAGTAAAATGAGTGCTCAGACCTACTACGGTTATTCTACCCCCAAGGGTCACGCCGGCGGTCTTTATGACCTGGCCCCTTACGCCATCGACACCTTCATCAATGAAGTTGAGAGCGGCGTAATGAAGTTCGGCATGGGTGTTGTTCAGGGTTCTACTCCCGGCAGCAACATCAAGGTTCCCGAGACCGGCGCCACTGCCGCCGAGTTCGAGGGTGTCACCACCAACAACCGCACCACCGAGTATGACCTGGAGGGCAAGCTCTCCATCCGCAAGGGTGCTTCCGTCGGCGTTATGCGCTACGGTAAGATTTACGCCCGTGTTGCCAAGGATGTTGAGCCTGCCTATGGCGAAGCTCTGTACCTGATCGTTGATGGCGATGAGGCTGGCTGCTTCACCAATGAGGAAGGCAGCAATGTCGCCATCAAGGGCCGCTTCATCGGCGGTGTCGATACCAACGCCCAGGTTGCCCCGATTGAACTGTTCAATCAGGCACAGGCGTAAGAAGAAGGAGGTTTACCGAAATGAAGAAGCAGCAGTACACCCACTACGACAGCACTGAGCTGAAGACGCTGAGAAACTCTGCCATTCCTGCCGCCATTATGGCGTCCGAGGGCACCCGTTTCGACAGCGTCGAGGATGCTTCCGTGTTCTTTGCCCGTGAGCTCGACCATATCAAGGCTCAGTCCTACGATATGGAGTACCCCGAACTCACTGCTCTGTCTCTGTTCCCCATCAGCTCCGAAGCCGACTCCGGTGCTGAGACCATTACCTACTACACCTACGACAAGTCCGGTCTGGCTAAGGTCATCGACAACTACTCCACCGACCTGCCTCGTGCCGATGTGAACGGCAAGCCCAGCTTTGCTCAGATCAAGTCTCTGGGCGACAGCTACGGCTACTCCGCTCAGGAGATGAGAGCCTCCCGTCTGGCTGGCAAGTCTCTGGATGTCCGCAAGGCTGAGTCTGCTCGTTATCAGATCGACCGCCTGACCAACCAGATTGCTTGGGCCGGTGATAAGGAGTCCGGCCTGATGGGCGTTCTGTCCGAGGGTCAGAACATCCCTCTGTACACTGTTCTCGCCGGCGGCGAGTCTGGCAAGACCTCTTGGCTAGAGAAGACCGCCGATGAGATCCTGGCTGATGTCAACGGTATGCAGAAGCAGGTTGCCCGTGTGACTAAGAATGTGGAGCGCCCCGATACTCTGTGTGTGCCCTCCGATGTCTTCATGGACATCAGCACCCGCCGTATCCCCGACACCTCCACTACCGTCAAGTCCTTCCTGCTGGAGCACGCTCCCTACCTG
>CAYYCU010000166.1:0-3357 GCA_964470415.1 uncultured Ruminococcus sp. | reverse complement strand
CGCTCGACGAGGGCGAGGTCGAGACCATCGCCCACTGCACCGCCGCCGCGTTCTTCGACCCCGAGGTCGACTGCGTGCTCGATATCGGCGGGCAGGACATGAAGTGCATCAAGCTCAAGGACGGCAGCGTCGATACCGTGCTGCTCAACGAGGCGTGCTCGTCCGGCTGCGGCTCGTTTATCGAGAATTTTGCCGCCTCGCTCGGCTACACCGCCGAGGGCTTTGCGCGCGAGGCGCTCTATGCCCCGCATCCCGTCGACCTCGGCACGCGCTGCACGGTTTTCATGAACTCCAATGTCAAGCAGGCGCAGAAGGAGGGCGCAAGCGTTTCCGACATCTCCGCCGGCCTTGCCTACTCCGTCATCAAAAACGCGCTCTACAAGGTCATCAAGCTCGCCGACGCGAGCGAGCTGGGCAGCCATGTCGTCGTGCAGGGCGGCACATTCTACAATAAGGCGGTGCTGCGCGCGTTTGAAAATATCTCCGGCGCGGAGACCGTCTGCCCCGACATCTCCGGCCTCATGGGCGCGTTCGGCGCGGCGCTCATCGCCCGCGACCACTATCGCGGACAGGAGACGACCATGCTGCCGCTCGCGGAGCTCGAGTCGCTCGACTACCGCACGCAGACCGTGCGCTGCGGCGGCTGCACCAATAACTGTATGCTCACCGTCACGCGCTTCCCGGGCGGGCGGCGCTATACCACCGGCAACCGCTGCGAGAAGGGGGCGGGACACGAGAGCGCGCAGAAAAAGGGCGCGGACCTCTTCGCCTACAAGCGCGAGCGGATGTTCGCCTATCCGCCGCTCGCCGAGGACGAGGCCCCGCGCGGCACGATCGGCATCCCGCGCGTGCTGAATATTTACGAGAATTACCCCTTCTGGGCGACCTTCTTCAAGGCCCTCGGCTTCCGCGTCATCCTCTCGCCGTTTTCCGACCGCAAGCTCTACGAGCGCGGGATGGAGACCATCCCCTCGGAGTCCGAGTGCTATCCCGCCAAGCTCGCCCACGGCCATGTCCAGTGGCTCATCGACGAGGGCGTACATACCATCTTCCACCCCTGTGTCTTTTTCGAGCATCAGGAAACGCCCGACGCGCAGAACCACTTCAACTGCCCGATGGTCGTCTCCTATCCCGAAAACCTCAAGAACAATGTTGAGGCGGCCGCCGACGGCACGGTCGAATACCTCAACCCCTTCCTCGCCTTCACAAGCGAAAAGACCGTCTCGGACCGTATGGCGCGCTTCTGCCGCGAGCAGTGGGGCATCCCCGAGAAGGAGACGCGCCGCGCCGCCTCGCTTGCCTGGGCGGAGCAGCAGAGGGCCAAGGCGGATGTCCGCGCCGAGGGCGCGCGCGTGCTCGAAAAAATGCGCGCCGAGGGGCGCAGCGGTGTGGTCCTCGCGGGCCGTCCCTATCACCTCGACCCCGAGATCAACCACGGCATCCCCGAGCTGGTCGCCTCCTACGGCCTCGATGTCTTCACCGAGGACAGCCTTCCCATCGACTTTACCCCCGAGCGTCCGCTCCGCGCGAACGACCAGTGGGTCTTCCACTCCCGCCTCTACACGGCGGCGGAGTTCGTGCGCAGATGCGACGACCTTGAGCTCATCCAGCTCTTCTCCTTCGGCTGCGGCCTCGACGCCGTTACCACCGACCAGGTGTCCGAGATCTTAGAGGGCAGCGGCAAGCTCTACACCGTCCTCAAGATCGACGAGGTCAATAACCTCGGCGCGGTGCGCATCCGTATCCGCTCGCTCCTCGCCGCCATGCGCATCCGCCGCGAAAAGGGCATCTTCGCCCACCCGCAGAGCGCCGCCTATCACCGCGTCCACTTTACCAAGCAGATGAAGGAGGAAAAGTGGACGCTGCTCGCCCCGCAGATGAGCCCCATCCATTTTGACCTGCTGGGGCCCGTCTTTGAAAAGCACGGCTATCATGTCGAGATACTGAAAAACGACGACCGCTCCGCCATCGACGCGGGACTGAAGTTCGTCAACAACGATGCCTGCTTCCCCTCCATCACGGCGGTCGGCCAGCTCATGGAGGCTGTGACCTCCGGCCGCTACGATACCGACCACCTTGCCCTTTTGATGAGTCAGACCGGCGGCTGCTGCCGCGCGAGCAACTATGTCGGCTTCATCCGCCGCGCGCTCGAAAAGGCCGGCTACGGCCACATTCCCGTCGTCTCCGTCAACCTCAACGGCATGGAGACGAACGAGGGCTTCACGCTCTCCAAGGCCATGCTCATGGATGCGGTCCACGCCGTCGTTTACGGCGACCTCTTCATGCGCTGCCTTTACCGCGTGCGTCCCTACGAGCTGACGGTGGGCAGCGCCGAGGCGCTGCATCAAAAGTGGAGAGACATCTGCATCGACTCGCTCACGAATCCCAAAACAAAGTATCGCTATGCCGAGGTCTGCCGCGGCATCGTGCGGGAATTTGACGAATTTCCCATCGACGAAACGCTCCGCAAGCCCCGCGTCGGCGTGGTCGGCGAGATATTGGTCAAGTATATGCCCCTTGCCAACAACCATCTGGTAGAGCTCCTTGAGCGGGAGGGGGCGGAGGCCGTCGTGCCGGACCTCCTCGACTTCTTCAACTACAGCATCTACGGGCGCGACTTCCGCCACAAAAACCTCGGCACCTCGTGGAAGGACGCGGCGGTCGCCAAGGTCGGCGTGGAGCTGATCCGCCGTCTGCGCGCGCCCGCGCTCCGCGCACTTGAGGAGAGCCGCCGCTTTGAAGCGCCCATGCCCATCGAGCAGGTCGCAAAGCTGGCCGAGCCCTTCCTTGCCGTCGGCAATCAGTACGGCGAGGGCTGGTTCCTCGCCGGCGAGATGGCCGAGCTTCTCACGACCGGCACGCCGAACATCGTCTGCACGCAGCCCTTCGCGTGCCTGCCGAACCATGTGGTCGGCAAGGGCGTGATCAAGGCGCTGCGCAAGGCGTACCCGTGGGCCAACATCGTCGCCGTGGACTACGACCCCGGCGCGAGCGAGGTCAACCAGCTCAACCGCATCAAGCTCATGCTCACCTCCGCCCGCCGCGCCCTCGCGCAGGAGGAGGAGAGCGGCGCAGAGGAGCCGCGGACCGCCGCGAGCGTGTGAGCGTAGCGGGTCTGCAAAATATACAGCCGCAGGTTATAATGCCGAAGGTGTTCCTGCAATGAGGAAGACTTTTTGACGGGAAGATACCGCAAATTATAACAGGAGACTGTAAAAATAGAGATCGTCGAAGAAAGCCGCATCCCCTCGGGGACGCGGCTTCTTCGTTTGTCCTCGCAGTGTGTATGCCTTGCATTTCGCCGCAGAGCGTGGTACACTGAGAAAAACAACAGAAACGGAGAGCGCTCATGAGCAT
>CAYYCU010000165.1:0-3357 GCA_964470415.1 uncultured Ruminococcus sp. | reverse complement strand
TTTCTCTTTTGGAGGTAAATATGGTAGTAGCTGGCGATTTTAAAAACGGCATTACGTTTGACGATGGACAGGGCAATGTTCTGCAGGTCGTTGAATTTCAGCATGTAAAGCCCGGCAAGGGCGCGGCATTTGTTCGCACAAAGCTGAAGAATGTCATTTCCGGTGCAGTCACCGAGAGAACTTTTAACCCCACCGATAAGTTTGAAAATGCATATATCGAAAGAAAAGATATGCAGTATTCTTACGATGACGGGGACTTGTATCATTTTATGGATACCGAGACATGGGAAGAAACCTTGATTGCACACGACAAGGTTGGAGATAACTTCCGTTTTGTAAAGGAAGAAATGATGTGTAAAATCATTTCTTACAAGGGCAATGTGTTTGGCGTAGAGCCTCCCACATTTGTTGAGCTTGAGGTTACCGAAACCGATCCCGGTTTTGCAGGTAACACGGCAACCAACGCGCTCAAGCCCGCAACATTGGAGACAGGTGCCGAAATTAAGGTTCCGCTCTTTATTAACGTTGGCGATATGCTTAAGATTGATACCAGAACCGGAGAGTATCTTTCTAGAGCATAATACTCAAAAACAAGGGGAAGACTTTGCAATTCAAGGTTTTCCCTATTTTTAAAATATGAAAGGATAGGTAAACAGAATGAACCTGACTGAAAAAACAGCATATCTCAAAGGTCTTGCAGAGGGCTTGGAATACGATAAGACCACCAAAGAAGGCAAGCTGATTGCCGCACTCATTGACCTTGCGGATGAAATGGCAAAAGAAATTGCCGATGTACAAAACGACATTGAAGAGATTGACGAGGATTTGGATTATCTCAACGATTACGTGGAAGAGTTGGACGATGATTTGGAGGCCGTTGAGGACTTCTTGGACGAGGACTGCGATTCCGATGACGAGGATGATTTCGACTGGGATGATGAGGACGAGGAATGCGATGGCGATTGCACCGCGTGCGACGGTTGCGATTGCGATGATGAGGACTATTACGAAATTGTTTGTCCTTCTTGCGGCGAAACCATTTGCTTTGACCAGGAGTTGGATCCGGAGCATTTGATTTGTCCCGCTTGCGGTGAAAAAATCGGTTGCATTGTAGATGAAAGCGATTATCATAAAATTACAGGTGAAGAATAAAATTTTTTGTTAAGGCGTTGTACGGCTTTTTCGTGTACGGCATGAGACGGTCGAAAAACGGAAAAGCCGATTTTTGTTTCAAATTACCGTTGTTTGATAGATTTTTCATTTTTTAACCGCATTTGCGGAGAAACGGAGGACGTTTTGAAAAAGCCTTTTTGCCGATATTTGGCGTTGCTTTTATGTTTGTTGACACTGCTTTCCGCATGTCAGCCGAAAAATCCCGGACCTTACAATGAGACAACATCTCCAACCGATGCAACGGACGATGCATCCGGCACCACCGACACGACCGACACCTCCGATTCGAAACCGACCGGCACCACGCAAAATCCGGGGGACGAACCCACGCCGGAACCCTCGGAGCCAACCGCGGAGGAGCTGGAAGCTTTGCGGTATTCTTATGAACCGGTTGTAATGGATGAAATGCCCGTCATTCGCATTGATACTCAAAGCGGATCCAATGATTTTATTACAAAACCAGACAGAAATTATAAGTTAACCAATAAAATCGAATATGAGGATTGTACCATTACCGTAGACAACTGCGATGAAAAATATGCGTTGGAGGAAGTTTCGGCGCAGGTAAAGGCACGCGGAAATTACACGTTGAACTATTCCAAAAAGGGCATTCGGATTAAATTTAACAAAAAGCAGAATTTGCTTGGACTCAACGATGGCGCAAAATGCAAGAGCTGGGTGCTTTTTGCAAACTGGAAGGACCTTTCCAATCTCAACAATGCCGTTGCCTTTTATATGGGTAACAAAATTTTGGGCTCGGATGGATATTTTTGCACCGACTTCGGTTTTGCGGAGCTCTATGTCAATGATGTTTATTGGGGCGTTTATTTGGTAGGCGAACAGCACCAAGTCAACAAAAACCGTGTGGATATTAACGAGCCGGAGGACGGATATACCGGTTTGGACATTGGCTATTTTGTAGAATATGACAGCTATTATGTTCACGAGTTACCCGAAATCGGCGGCAATCCGACCTTCACCATGACGTACAATAACAATGCACCTTTGCAACGCTTTAACGGTTCTTCGGCTACGGCGGGCACCGAGGGCTACACGTTGCTCAGCGATATTTATTGCGATGAACAGTTGACATTTATTCAACAATATATGGAGCTGGCTTATCAAATCGTTTACAATGCTTGCTATAACGACACGTATTATGCAATGTATTCCGATTACAGCGGCATAAGAGAAATTCAGGCAGACAGCGCACGGGAAGTGGTGGAAAGCATCATGGATGTGCAGTCTCTTGTCGATTTTTACATTCTTCAAGAGTTGATGTGCGATCCCGATATTCCCCGTCACAGCACCTTTATTTCCATTGATTTGAGCACGGAAGGCGACGGGCTTCTTCGCTTTGAGTGTCCGTGGGACTTCGATTCGGCAGGCGGCATTAAAACCATGGGAGATGCAGACAGCGGTCTTTATGCCGCAAATCAGACCAATCCTTGGATTTTGCTGGTAGTCAATGAATCCTGGTTCCAGGAGATGGTAAGAGAGAAGTGGGCGGAGCTTTGCAGACAGCAGGTGGTTGAAAAGGCGCTTGATTTGGCAACGCGCATTACAACACTTTATCAAGAAAATTTTGAAGCCAACTATACCAGATGGCCTGACCGCATTACATACGGCAACAGTGAGCTTTACGATTTAATCAATACATACAAAACTCAAGAGGAGGCTGCAAATTATCTTGTTGCGTGGCTGACGGAGCGTTATCAGTATTTGGATTCGCTTTGGAGTACGCCGTACGAGGATCCGGCAGAGTTGGAAAAGGAAAGCCGAGATGACTATCCGGACGGCGGAACACTTTACCGTTATGAGGCGGAAGACGCCGAATTGACGGGCGGTATTTGGGTAAAAACCGGCTGGAATGCCAGCGGTTCTACCAACGGATATGTCGGCAATGTTTCCGGCGGAGCGGGAAAAGAAATTATTTTTACCGTAACAGCCGAGGAAGATTGCGAGGTATTTGTGATTGTGGGGTTAAGTAAGCGGGAAATGACCGCATCGCTTGGCGGTTGGTTTGCCTTAAAGGTCAACGGAACCAATTATGCGTTGCCGAATCGGGAAATTCCGCAGGTTTCCGATGGAGAATCCAGCTATCACACTTGGATCGGAATTGATGCGCGGAAAATATCTCTTAAAAAAGGCGAAAATCAAGTATCTTTGTACACATTGGGCTCT
>CAYYCU010000164.1:0-3421 GCA_964470415.1 uncultured Ruminococcus sp. | reverse complement strand
TCAATAATTTAAGTAGAAAAATTAAGATAAATGAACTAGAAAACTACATAAAAAGTCAAAACAAGTGATTTTTAGACAAAAATATAGACAAATCAAATAAAAAGTTGTATCATATATGTCAATAAATGACAAGCAGTATCGTCTTTATTTAGGGGAAAGAGAGGTACTTCTATGCTTAAACAATTTATATATAAATTATTTAAAGAATTAAATGTCTTATTTGAGGAGTCAAAATAGTAGTTTTGGTGCTAGTAGTTTTGACTCCTCTTTTTTTGAAAAAATAGAAAAAGGGAGATGATAAAAAATGTATGATAATATTAAAAAAATAGCAGGTCTTTATATTCGTGTATCAACTGAAGACCAAGCAAGAGAGGGATTTAGTTTGCCAGAACAAGAAAAGCGATTAAGGGCTATGTGTGAGTTCAAAGGTTATGAAGTATATGATGTATACAAAGATGCAGGAATAAGTGCTAAAACGGGCAATAAACGTCCTGATTTTGAGAGATTATTACAAGATATAAAAGATAAAAAAGTTAATACTATTGTAGTATTAAAATTAGATAGACTTACTCGTTCTGTTTCTGATTGGGAAAAAATATTAACTTTTTTAGAAGAAAACGAGGCGTTTCTAGATTGTGCTAATGATGATATAAATACTACTAATGCAAATGGTAAAATGATTTCAAGAATTTTAACAAGCGTATCCCAACAAGAAATAGAAAGAACAAGTGAAAGAACTAAAATAGGTTTAGCAGGAGCTATTAAAGTTGGTCATATACCACATCAAGCACCATTAGGTTATAAAAGAGTTGATAAAACTTTAATACCTGATGTTGCCACAAAAGATGTAGTTATAAGAATATTTGAGATGTATCATAATGGTTTATCCTATAAAAAGATAAGTAACATTTTAAATGAAGAACAAGTATTAAATAAAACTAATTGGCGTGATTCCACTATTGTTGGAATATTACAAAATGAAATATATAAAGGTGATTTTGTGCATGGTAAAAGAACAAAACACCCTACTTATTATAGTGATGTAGTTGAGCCAATTATTTCAAAAGAAATGTGGGAAGAATGCCAAGTGCAAAAGAAAAAGAATTCTCGTAGTTATCAAAGAACTCTTAACTATTTATTCTTACAAAAACTTAAATGTCCTAAATGCTCTAGAATTTTGGGTGGTAAAGCAACAACAAAGAAAAATGGTAATTCATATTTTTACTATTATTGTAATGATTGTAAATTAACAATCAAAGAAAGTGTTGTTGAAAAATTTATAAGTGAATTTATTGATGATATTGTAGATTATGATAGTGTTGTTAATCAATTCTTTCTGCCTATGATTAAAGAAAAAATAGAAAATCCAAAAGAAGAGATTGAAGAAGAAATAAAAAAACAAAAAGACAAATTTAAACGAATTAGAGAGGCATATATAAACGAAGTATTTACTCTTGAAGAATATAATTTAGAACGAAAGAAAGTTGAAAATACACTTAATGAATTAGAAACAAAACTAACTGAAACTGAAATATGTGATGATTTAAAATTTACACCTGATGATATTTTAATTAAAAGAGATATTGATTTTATCAATTCTATCAAATACCCTGAAAAATACAAAGAATATAATAAACGTTGGAAAGATTTTACAAGAGAAGAAAAATCAAATTTAATAATGAGTTATGTTGATGAAATAACTTTAACTGAATCAAGTAGTAATAAATGTGAAGTTGAGTATGTTAAGTTTAGAGAAAGTATTGCAAATCCTTGTAATGAACTTTATGATAAAGGTTATATTGATAGAACTGACTATGCTTTATTTGGAAATATAGTAGGAACATTAAGATATAGTGAATATCGTGATATTAATGAAGTATGGCAACACATTTTAAGATTAAGAGAATTTTATGATGTAGGTTTTTACGAGGCAACTTATAATGTAGAAGATAAAGTATTTCATTTCAACTATGATTACGGAAATATTAATATTGTAAGAGTATTCCCAATGGAAGATTATCGTAATATAGATCCAGATAGAAAATTAAAAGAATATGATTTAGGAATTTTATATATTAAAAAAGATGATGGAACAATACTTGCAGATGAGGAAGCAGTATTCAAATATATTCCTGATAAAACTGATGGGATACTAACAAGAGAAGTAAAACCAACTTTGGTTAAGCCTGCAAATGTAATCGGATTAGAAGAATATTATGAGGAAGATGATGAAGAAGAAATAACAGATGATGAAGTTATTTCTTCATAGAAAAGTTTTTGCTAACTTTTTTCAAAAAGTTAATATGTCTAACGCACGTTTTGTTGAAATGAAATTTCAATGAAAGTGATTAGACTGATACAAGAAAATGTTTTATAAATATAAAATATTTTCATCAATTCAATATGAAGTATTAAAAATATGCTGTGCATAAATTTAAACGAAATATTGTAAAGGGTTCTAGGTACTCCTAGCCCACGAGGTTATTTTGATGCCTGCGTCAAAATACCTAGGGGGTTAAATATTTTGTCATAACAAAATATACCCTAAAAAACCAAGTTTTAACTACTAACCAAAATATAAAAAATAAAGGAGCGTGATTATTATAGAATTAGCATATTCATTTCATTTAGGTAGTGATAAAAACAAAAGAAATTCATCAAGAAATAGTGCAAAATCAAATCGTAGTGGGTCTTCTTCTTTAAGCAATAATGCAATACAAAATGCTGGTGGATTAACAAAAGTAGATAATCATAATTATAGAAAATATGATAATAAACAAGATGATATTGAAATAATACGTGGTAGTTCTTCTCTAGTTGATGATGTTAAGAAACTTTATATTGAAGAATTTGAAGAAGCAAAAGAAGAATATAATTCTAAACAAACAAGAGAAAATAGAAAAATTAAAGATTACTTTACTCACGTTAGTAATAACTCTAAAAATGATTTAGCTTGTGAAATTATTATTGAACTTGGAAATAAAAAATATTGGGATACTAAAGATTTAAAGTTTAAGAAAAAAATGACAAATGTTTTTAAAGAACAAGTTATTGATTTAGAAACAATACTACCTAATTTTAAAATAGCAAGTGCAATTATTCATTATGATGAAACAAGCCCACATCTTCATATTGTAGGTGTACCAATTAAAGTTGGTGGTAAAAATGGTATGAGTAAACAAGTTGGTAAAAGTGATGTTTTTACAAAAGAATCACTTCGTAAATTACAAGATAAAATGAGAATTTTATGTATTGAATCATTTAATAAAGAATATAATCTTACTAATTCTTTAAAGAAAAAACAAAAAGGTAGAAATAGAGATTATCATATAACTGAAATGGATAATTATATGGAAATGAAAGAACAACTAGAAAAGAATCAAGAAAATTTAGAAAAAGCAAATAAAAAATCTCTTGAACT
>CAYYCU010000163.1:0-3421 GCA_964470415.1 uncultured Ruminococcus sp. | reverse complement strand
CGCATTGCCGTACCGACCTGATACAGCACCTTTCCGGTTCGTTTTACCGCACGTGCAGTACGCATCTGTTTGGAATTCCAAACGGTAGCGGCGGTAACGCCCAAAGCCGTTACGCCAAGCGCGGCACCAAGCGTAATCAGCATGGTCTTTTTGGTTTCGTCCGAAAGAGAGTTTGACATTATTTCCTTTACATTCATCATTCTATACCTCCAAAAAATGTACGGCATTCACGGCAATTCGACAAAATACAGACGCTAAAAGCCGCGTTTTACATGCGGCGTAACATCCGTACCTACCGTATCAAATGCATCATTTGCTGTTCCTATTATAACCCGCGTATCGCGCTTTATGCAAATCTTTATTTTGCAAAATTGGAATTTTTTGCCTTTTCAAATAAAAAAGAAGCAAGCAAAAGTCCTTTTTGATGCAGACGATACCCCGTGCGACGGGAAACGCCGAGCAAATCCGCCGCGCGTTCAATGCTCTCCCCGCGGATATAATGATAATAAAGAATCAGCTTTTCGCGGCCGTTTTTCATACATTGAATGAAGTTGCCGATTTCATACATACGGGCTTGCCAAACCGCCTCATCTCCAAGCAACAACTCCTCACAGTCGCAAAGCTCATTGAAACGTGAAGCACGCTTGCGCTCATAACGGTGAAGCCGAAGCATCTCCAAACACAGTTGATAACCGCATAAAAAATTTCGTACTTCTTCCAATCGCGCATCCGTATACCGCGTCATATGCGGGGTTGCCGATACCTGATTCATTCGCCGTTCTCCCTCCCCTCTTCCCGCAAGCATCGGCGGCAAAAGCCCTGTTCCGTCAACCATTTTTCCAGTGTTTTTTCGCAAATCCGAACGATTGTTTCCGCGTTGGAAAAAAGCAAGCATTCTTCGCAATACGGAAATCCGTTCTTTTCGTAAAAAGCAGCCGTTTTCGGCAATTGCTCTCCGCACAGCGTGCAAACGGTCGCCCTTATTTCTTGGATATTTTTTGGATTTTGAAGCGTGTTTGCCATTTTTTATCTCCTTTTTTGAAAATATTTTGATTTTCTATTGACATTTTTCAATTCTTTTTGTATAATGAATTCAGTATCATTATTATATCGCTTTTCCGCAATAATGTCAACAATTATTTCGGAAATCCGAAATAATTGTTAGGTTGCACAAAAAGATATTTTAAAAAAGCAGATTTTATAGAGAGGATGCGCAAAAAATGGATTATTCCGCATTTGAACAATTGCTCAAAAGTCACGGTGTTACCGTTTATCAAGTCACCAAAGCGACCGGCATTTCGCCCTCAACCTTCAGCGATTGGAAAAACGGGCGTTCCTGCCCGAAAGCCGACAAGCTGGCACGCATTGCCGATTTTTTCTCGGTCAGTTTGGACGAACTGATGGGAACGGAAACCGGAAAACGCAACGCCGAAGCTTCTTATCGCAATATTCGCGCGCACAAAATGGTTCCCGTTATCGGCGTAATCCGCGCCGGCACCCCCATTGTAACCGATGAAACTCTTTTGGGACGTGAATTTGCCGATGTCCCGGACATTGAGGATTATTTTTATTTGGAAGTATGCGGTGACAGTATGAAAAACTGCGGCATTATAGACGGAACTTACGTACTGTTTCACAAGCAACAATACGCGGAAAACGGAGACATTGTAGCCTGTTTGGTTGATGGCGAAAGCGCTACGGTAAAGCGCTTTCAAAAAGAACACCGCCGCATTGTGCTCTATCCGGAAAACGATGAATATTCCCCCATCATTCTTTCTTCCGAGGATTTTGAAATCGGACGCGCACGCATTCTCGGCGTTGCGATTGAAGCAAAAACAAAATTTTAATAAAAGGACGGAACTCTATCCATGATATCAATCAGCGTCAATGATCTCTCCATCAGCTTCGGCAATGTACCGATTTTGGAACGGGTATCGTTCTCTCTTGAGGAAAACGATAAGCTCGGCATCATTGGTGTCAACGGATGCGGAAAATCCACGCTGTTCCGTCTCATCACGGGAGAAGCGGAACCGAACGAAGGAAGCATTTATTTATCAAAAGGAAAAACTGTCGGTGTTTTATCGCAAGACGGTGCATTTGATTGCGGCGATGCCTCGCAAAGTGCGCTGGAAAGAATGTATCACGCATTCCCGCACCTGCTTGCCGCCGAAAAAAAACTGGCGGAGCTGGAACCGCTTCTTCATAACGGCAATCGGGAAATCATCCGTGACTATACCGACCTGCACGAGCGTTACCTTGCGGACGGCGGTTTGGAATTTCGCGGAAGATGTGCCTCCGTTTTGCAAAAACTCGGTTTTGATAAGTCTGCCATGGAACAATCGGTTTCCACACTCAGCGGCGGACAGCGTACGCGTCTTGCCTTGGCAGTGGAGCTTTCACGCGAACCGGACATCCTTTTGCTGGACGAGCCGACCAATCATTTGGACATTGCCACGCTTGCCTGGTTGGAAAACTTTTTAATTGCCTATCCGAAATGCGTCATGGTAATTTCCCATGACCGTTATTTTCTCGACCGCGTAACCAACAAAACACTTGCCATTGAGCACCGCCGCGCAAAGCTTTACAACGGTGCCTATACCAAAAGCATGGAACAACGCCGAATTGACCGTGAAATTGCGGAACGGCACTGGAAAAACCAACAAAAAGAAATTGCACGGCAGGAAGCATATATCGCCCAACAGCGCGCTTGGAACCGCGAGCGCAACATCATTGCCGCGGAAAGCCGCCAAAAGCTCCTTGACAAAATGGAAAAGCTGGAACGTCCGCAGGACGCGCCAAAAGGCATTCGGATGCAATTTTCCGAAGCCTTGGCATCGGGCAACGATGTGTTGCAAATACGCAAGCTCTCCATGGCTTACGGGACGCGCACACTTTTTCAAGACATCTCCTTTTTGGTCAAGCGGCATGAGCGTGTGTTGGTAATCGGACCGAACGGTTGCGGAAAATCCACATTAATCAAGCTTATTCTCGGTCAAATTTCGCCCACCAAAGGTCTGATTGAACGCGGCTATCACGTGGAAGTCGGCTACTACGACCAAGAAAATCAAAACCTTTCTCCGGATAATACGATTTTGGACGAAATTTGGAACGCCTACCCCGCCTTAACCGAAACCGAAATACGCAATACGCTCGGCATGTTTCGCTTTACCGGTGACAGCGTTTTTAAAACGGTTTCGGTACTCAGCGGAGGAGAACGCGCACGCTTAACGTTGGCAAAACTTATCCTTTCCCGCATGAATTTGCTGATACTGGACGAACCGACCAACCATTTGGATATCGACTCGCGCGAGGCGCTGGAAAGTGCGCTGGAACAATTCGACGGCACCGTTATTACCGTATCGCACGACCGTTATTTGATTGACAAGCTGGCAACCAGAATTTTGGAATTGCAACCGGGGCC
>CAYYCU010000162.1:0-3457 GCA_964470415.1 uncultured Ruminococcus sp. | reverse complement strand
CCAAAAAACTTTGGTGGATTTATCTTGTGGAACTTGCCGTGATAGCGGTTATTCTCGTTGCGGATTTGTTGACCAAAAAATATGCGTGGGAGTACCTTGCAACATACGGCTGCAAAGATGACATAATAAAGGGGCTTGTAAATCTCGTTCAAGTGAAGAATACAGGCGGCGGATTTGGTGCGTTTGAAGGGCGTACCGTTGCGCTTGTCGTGATTACGTTTATTGTGCTTGCAGGGCTTTTGGCGTATCAATTCTTTACACCAGACGGAAACAAGTGGCTGTGCGTAGCATTGACGTTTGTCATTGGCGGCGGTATAGGCAACAACGTTGACCGTATCGCGTTCGGTTATGTCAGAGATTTTATTCAATTCGCGTTTTGGGAAGATTTTCCGGCATTCAATATCGCCGATTCCTTTATCACGGTGGGTATGTTTATGCTTATCATTGTGCTTATCGTGATGCTTGTTGATGAAGGGAAGAAAAATCAAAAAGAATTTGAACAAGAAAAAGCAAATGCTCCCAAAACTCAAGAAGAAGGCGTGGATCCGCTCGATGCGCCTATTCCGCTCAACCCCATGATGAAGTCTGAAAACGACTATACATTTGAAGTTAGCGAGCCAAAAGAGAATAAGAGCGAAGATAAAGAATAAGAGGTGCGCCTTGGCATATGTCGTTGACAAAGATAGCGTAAGGCTTGACGTGTTTATCTCTGAAAAGTGGGGGATTTCACGCTCAAACGCAAAGACCGTCCTGGAAAAGGACGGTGCTTTTGTCAATGGCGTTTTGCGCAATAAAAGCGGTTTTGAACTTAGGTGCGGTGATGTGGTGGAATTTGACCTTCCCGAGCCTAAAACGCTTGATGTGGAACCTGCAAATATTCCGCTGGATATCGTGTATCAAGATGCGGATTTTGCCGTGATAAACAAGCCGCAAGGCATGGTGGTGCATCCTGCAAGTTCATATACAAAGGGCGATACGCTTGTGAATGCGCTGCTTTACAACCTGGACAGCCTCAGCGCGATAAACGGCGTGATAAGACCGGGGATTGTGCATAGGCTGGATAAGGACACTTCGGGGCTTATCGTGGTTGCAAAAAACGATGAGGCGCACAAGAGTTTGGCATCTCAAATTGAAAAGAAGACCGCAAGAAGAATTTATATAGGGCTGTGTGACGGCAACTTCAAAGAGGACGAGGGCGTTGTGGATAAGCCTATTGCCAGAAGCAAAAAAGATAGAAAGAAGATGGCGATAGACCAGGACGGTAGACGCGCGGTGACTCATTATAGAGTGCTTGAACGCTTTGGCAAATATACGCTCGTCAGATTCGAACTCGAAACGGGAAGGACGCATCAGATAAGAGTGCATTCGCAAAGTCTGCATCATCCCATTGTCGGCGATGACGTATACGGCGGATCTTGCGTGTTGTACAACAACGGACAACTGTTGCATGCGACTGAACTTATATTGGAGCATCCGCGCACAGGGGAAGAGATGAGTTTTTATGCTCCCTTGCCTGATTATTTTGAACAAATACTTGAGAAGTTGAGATTGCAAAGCAATCTCAAGAATGAATAATGAATAATTAATAATGAATAATTGTGGGCGGGGCACCCGCACCCGAAATGATTTTGGACATATGAAAAAAGAGAAAAGTGGTCAAAAATTATTGAAGAGATTTGTGGCGTATTACAAGCCGCATAAGTGGACGTTTTTTGCGGATATGACGTGCTCGCTGATTTATTCGCTCAGCGGACTTTTGTATCCCATGATTTCAAGACGTATACTCAATGAGGTTATCCCAAACGGCATAATCAAAGAAGTTATCATCTTGTGCAGTTGTTTGCTGGGCATATATTTGCTCCGCGCGGGAATGAAGTATTTTATCAACTATTACGGGCACGTGATGGGCGTAAAAATGCAGGCAAAAATGCGCAGCGATTTGTTTGAGCATCTTGAAAAATTGCCGTATTCCTTTTATGACAACAACGAAACAGGGCAGTTGATGACAAGGATGACAAACGACCTTTTCGACGTAAGTGAACTTGCGCACCATGGTCCTGAAAACTTGTTTATCACAACGTTTGTTACGCTTGGCTCATTTGCATATCTTTGCACGATAAGTTGGAAACTATCTTTGATAGTTTTCGCGTTTTTGCCCGTGCTTTTCATCATCGCTTTTGCGTGCAGAAAGAATATGAACAAGGCGTTTATGAAGAGCAGAGAAGCGGTTGGCGGAATAAATGCCACGCTTGAAAACTCTATCGCGGGCATCCGTGTGACAAAGGCGTACGCAAATGCCGAATACGAGCAACAGCGTTTTGAGAAAAACAATATGAACTTTGTCAAAGCGCGCTCTAAGGCGTACAAGGCAATGGGCACATTCTCGGCAAGCATGAGTCTTGTCACAGAGATTTACAATGTCATCGTGTTGCTTGCAGGCGCACTCTTCTGCATATATGACAGCGAGAATTTCAACTATGTTGACCTTGTTTCCTTTATGCTGTCAATCAATCTCTTTATTTCACCTGTGCAAACACTCATTCAGTTCTTTGAACAACTGCAAGACGGCGTCACAGGCTTTAAGCGTTTTGCGGCAATAATGGACATTCCCGTCGAGGCGCAAAGTCCAACTGCCCACGATGTGGATAGGCTTGAGGGAGACATCAGATTTGAAGATGTTTCATTCTCATATGATAAAGAAAAGGACGTGTTAGATGCTGTAAATCTCACAATTCCTGACGGAAAGATGTACGCATTTGTCGGCGCCAGCGGTGGCGGAAAAACGACGCTTTGCCACCTTATTCCCAAGTTCTATCAACTTGAAGAAGGCAACATCTATATCAACGGCGAATCCATAAGCGAGATAAGCAACGCATCACTGAGAAAAAATGTCGGCATCGTGCAACAAGACGTATTTTTGTTTACGGGCACATTCAAAGAAAACATAGCGTACGGCAAGATAGACGCATCGGATGACGAGATTATCGAAGCAGCAAAGAGAGCGGATATTCACGATTATATCGTGAGTTTGCCGGACGGATACGATACTCAAATAGGCGAGAGAGGCGTCAAACTCTCAGGCGGTCAAAAACAGCGTTTAAGCATTGCGCGCGTATTTCTCAAAAATCCGTCCATTTTGATTTTGGACGAGGCTACAAGTGCGCTTGACAACACCACCGAAGCGATAATTCAAAAGGCTTTGTTTGAACTTTGCAAGGGCAGAACGACCATTGTTGTTGCGCATAGACTCTCAACGGTGCGCCGCGCGGACAATATTGTGGTTATCAACGGCGGCAAAATTGTGGAGCAGGGTACGCACGACGATTTGCTCGAAAAGGGTGGTATATACAAAAAACTCTATGAGTCGCAATTTGCCGATGACGTCGACATCTCGAGTAATGATATGAACATTGCGTAAATCATAAAAACATAAACAAAAAAGGCACTTCGATCGGGG
>CAYYCU010000161.1:0-3463 GCA_964470415.1 uncultured Ruminococcus sp. | reverse complement strand
AAAAAGGCGTTGGCAATTGCCGACCGTGCTTATGTATTGGAAATCGGCAAAATTGCGCAAAGCGGAACGGGCTCCGATTTGCTGGCCGATGACAGCATTCGTCGCGCTTATCTCGGCGGATGAGCACGTACCTCCTTTTTACAGCTCGGTTGATTTTTTGAAGCACATTTTTCGCACATCCCGTTACAGCGGAGGCTTTTGTTTCTTCCGTTGTCCCCATTCAGATGTTTCGGACCTGCGGTCTTGAATCATAATAAACAAATAAACAATAAGGAGATTTCTTATGAAAACCAGACGCGTTTTTTCTATGCTTCTTGCCGTAATGCTTGTTACCGTTACGGTGTTGACTTTTGCTTCCTGCAGCAACAGTGCGTTCAATTTGCCGATTGTATGCGGTGAAAACGGAATGAACGAACAGTGCGGCGTTGCCACCTACGGCGTGGATTATTACAGCCTCGGCGTAAAAGCCGGTGATATGGCAGCGGAGATTTTGCTGAACGGCAAGGATCCGGCAACCATGGCGGTTCAAACCGATCCCGCCCCTGTGCTTACCGTTAACGAAACGGTTGCAAACGAAATCGGATTTACCATTCCGGATTCGGTTAAGAGCCGTGCCGGCGGCAATGCCGCTTCCACTACCGTTACGCGTGTGACGAGCGCGATTGTAACCGAGGGTGGCGACTACACGGTCGGTATTTTGCAGTTGATGCAACATGTGGCACTGGATAAGGCAAATCAGGGCTTCCAAGATCAACTGTCCGTTCGTATGAGCGCGGCAGGCAAGACCGTTACCGTCTTGGATAAAAACGCCAGCAACGATGCAAACAACAACACAACGATTGCAGCCGATTTTGTTTCCAAAAACGTTGATTTGATTTATACCATTGCAACTTCTTCTTCCCAAGCTGCCGTTGCCGCAGCCGAGGGAAGCAACATTCCGGTTCTTTTTAATGCCGTAACCGATCCCGTGGATGCGGGCTTGGTGGCGTCCATGGAGGCACCGGGCGCCAATGTAACGGGCGTTTCGGATATTAATCCTGTGGATAAACAAATTGAATTGATTGGCGAGTTGTTGGGCAAAGACAATGTAAAAATCGGCTTGCTCTATACCTCTGCCGAGACCAATTCCGTGTTCCAGATTAACATGGCAAAAAAAGCTTGCGAAAAGAACGGCTATACTTATGAAGATAAGGGGATTGGCGATGCAAATGATATTCAGTCTGCTCTGATTGCGCTGAAAGCGGCAGGTGTGGATGCAATTTATATCCCCACGGATAACGTTTTGGCAAACGGGGGAGCCAATGTCCATTTGATTAATACGGGCAAATAATCCCGGTTTCCATTTTGCCAGGTTCGCTGATGCTTTGCGGGCTTTGTGCAGTTCGTCTTTTTGAAAGGAGTTACCATGTCGGTTATTTTATTATCCGGTGTTTCCCAAGGCTTGATTTGGGCAATATTGGCATTGGGCGTTTTTGTATCTTACCGTATGCTGGATGTGGCGGATTTGTCTTGTGAAGGCAGTATTACACTGGGTGCTTCCGTTGCGGCCGCGTTGATTTGGCGCGGAATCGATCCGGCAACTGCGGTGTTGGCAGCCTTTTTATCGGGGTGTATTGCGGGAATTATTACGGGCTTTTTACATACAAAGCTGAAAATTCCGGCAATTCTTTCGGGAATCCTGACCATGATCTCACTGTATTCCATCAATATTCACATTATGAGTATTGGAAACGGCATTTCCGGAACCGCCAATTTGTCTTTGCTGAAATATACGGAAAAAACCATCTATTCCGGTCTTGCGTCCCGCTTGGGTTTGGATAAGAATTTAGTTGCCTTGATCATTGGCGTTTTAATTTGTCTTTTCGTTGTGGCTGTTTTGTATTGGTTCTTCGGAACCGAAATCGGTTCTGCACTCCGTGCTACGGGTAACAACGAAAAAATGTGCCGCGCACAGGGCATTAACACCGATATGACCAAGATCATCGGTCTTGCACTTTCCAACGGACTGATTGCCGTTTCCGGTGCGCTTCTTTGCCAATTCCAGGGCTATTCGGATGTGAATATGGGTGTTGGCTCCATTGTCATCGGCCTTGCCTCCATTATTATCGGAGAAGCCATTTTTGCACGTGCAAAGAATTTCTTTTTGCGTTTGACGGGAATTGTCGTTGGCTCGGTTGTTTACCGTGTTATTGTGGCGCTTGTCATTTTTTCGGGCATGTCGGCAACGGACTTAAAGCTGATGACCGCGGTGGTTGTGGTCATTGCGCTCTGCGTTCCCATGGTGAAAAAAACGGCAACGGGCTTTTTCAGAAAAGTGTTTCAAAAGAACGGAAAGGCAGGTGGAGGAAATGTCTGAAGAAAAAATGACTCCCATGCTTGTATTGCGTGATATTCAAAAATCCTTCCACATCGGAACGGTCAATGAAAAACACGTTTTAAAAAATCTTACGCTTGAATTGGAGCCCAGCGATTTCGTTACGGTAATCGGCGGAAACGGTGCGGGAAAGTCCACCATGCTCAATGCGGTTGCAGGGGTATGGCGTGTGGATTCCGGAAGCATTTTGGTGGACGGTGTAGACGTAACCTCCATGCCGGAGCACAAGCGCGCGCAGTATTTGGGACGTGTATTTCAGGATCCCATGACCGGAACGGCTGCCAATATGCAAATTGATGAAAATCTGGCACTTGCCGTTCGGCGCGGAAAGCCGCGTACTTTGAAATGGGGCATTACCGCAAAAGAGCGCACGGAATACCGCGAGCAATTAAAAATGCTGGATTTGGGGCTTGAGGACCGCATGAATACAAAGGTAGGGCTTCTTTCGGGCGGACAGCGACAGGCGCTTACCTTACTCATGGCAACTCTGCAACGCCCAAAGCTGTTGCTGTTGGACGAGCATACTGCGGCATTGGATCCCAAAACCGCGGCAAAGGTTTTGTCACTGACCGATCAACTCATTGCGGAAAATGAATTGACGGCGATGATGGTTACACACAATATGCGTGATGCCATTACGCACGGCAACCGATTGGTTATGATGAACGATGGAAAAATTATTTTGGATATCCGCGGGGAAGAAAAAAAGAAATTGACGGTGGAAGCGCTTTTGGAAAAGTTTACGCAAACAAGCGGAAACGAATTTGCAAACGACCGCGCTTTGCTCGGCTGATATCGGAAAAATCGAAAAGGAACGAAAGCATTTGCGGTGTTTTCGTTCTTTTTTTCTGTTTTCTTTACAAAAATCGAACGACAAAACAGAACATTGCATGACAAAAAGAAAGAAAATAGATTCCTTTTTCTTTTTTTATTTTTTGTTTTTTCTCTTTCTTTTTTCTTTTTGTATTTTTAATTTCAAAATGTTACATATTTTTTCATACCTACTTCGACTGATTCCGCTCATGAAAAAAAGTAAAATAGTAGGGAAGAAAGAAAAATTGCGGATTTGCAGAAAGAGAGGATATGAAA
>CAYYCU010000160.1:0-3471 GCA_964470415.1 uncultured Ruminococcus sp. | reverse complement strand
AAGGATCTGGAAGCGCAAACACAGTCTCCGGATTTTTGGAACAGCGCCGAAAAATCCAGCAAGGTTTTGCAAATCATCAAGCAAGGGCAAGACAAAGTAGAAAGCTATGAAAAGCTTTGCGCGCGTCTGGAAGACGCCATTGCATTGGCTGAAATGGCAATTGAAGAAAACGATGATTCCTTCTTGGAAGAAGTGGAAAACGAGCTTGCCGAAATTACCGCAGAGGAAGAACACCGCAGAATTGAGGTTCTGCTTTCCGGTGAATACGATAAAAACAACGCCATTGTATCCTTTCATCCCGGAGCCGGCGGTACCGAAGCGCAGGACTGGGCACAAATGCTTTACCGCATGATTACCCGTTGGGCGGAAAAAAATCATTTCCAAGTAAAACTGACCGACTGGATAGACGGAGACGGTGCCGGCATTAAAAGCGCCACCGTTATGGTAAACGGAATGAATGCCTACGGCTATTTAAAAAGCGAAAACGGCGTGCACCGTTTGGTGCGTGTTTCGCCTTTTGACGCAAACGGACGGCGTCAAACCTCCTTTGCTTCAATCGAAGTCATGCCGGAATTTGACGATGTGGATACGGTGGTACTCCGGGACGAGGACCTCGAAATTACAGCGCATCGCTCCAGCGGCGCGGGCGGTCAGCATATCAACAAAACCGATTCCGCCATTCGCATTGTCCACAAACCGACCGGCATTGTGGTGGGTTGCCAAACCGAACGCTCTCAACTTCAAAACAAAGAAACCGCGCTCCGTATGCTGAAATCCAAATTGATGGAGATTAAATTGCAAGAGCGTCTTGACACCATTGAAGATATTCAGGGAAATAAAACGAATATTGAATGGGGCGCACAAATCCGTTCTTACGTGTTCATGCCCTACACCCTTGTAAAGGATACCCGTACGGGCTTTGAAACCGGTAACATTCAGGCGGTTATGGATGGCGACATTGATGGATTTATCAATGCATATTTAAAACAAGAATCAGCAAAATAATAAAATAAACAATCAATAAAAAAGAAGGTTCATCGTGAAGAAGGATTTTGTATATCTATTGGCGGGTACCGCAATTGCCGCCTGCTCGGTTGCGCTCCTTGCAAGTGCGGCAATCGAAAATCCGAATCAAAAGTTGCGGCGCACCGGAAAGCTTTTTGCGGGGCTGGCAGGAATTGCAGTCGGGACCGCGGTTGCCACACGTCCCAATTATAAAAAAAGACAGCTGCTGACGGTTCAAAATTTGCTGAACGATGCAGATGTGGCACGTATAGAACAAAACATTGCAGAAGTGCTCGAAAACCGAAACGAAGTTTGCGAAATGTAATATCTGCAATCCGATAACATATTTTAAGGAGAACATCAATGCAACTTACCTTTGAACAAATCCGACAGGTTACCGTTGGCGCTATCGCCGTGGCACAGTGCGATGACGGCATACATTTTCATAAATGTACCCAACAGCAGATAGCGGCTTGGAAGCGGGAATCCGACAGTCTTGCCACCAATGCCTCGGTTGCAACGGGCGTTCGCTTGGATTTTCACACCACCTCACAAAATCTTAAGCTTTGCGTATCCGCCGGAAAGAAATTTGAGCTTTATATTAACGGATTGCTCCGTGCACAGTACGACCTCTCCGCGCAAAAGGAACTGTGCACAAGGCTGGACGATCCGCTCGGTAACCCACTGGCGGAAAAGCGTGTAACCGTTTACTTCCCCAGCCATGACGTCAGCGGCGTTTTAAAATCCTTGGAACTGGACGATGGCGCCACCCTCGTCCCGCACCGATTTGATTGCAAAATGCTTTTTATCGGAGACTCTATTACACAGGGCTGGGCGTCCGATTACGATTCTCTCTCCTATGCGCACCGTGTATCGCGCTTCTTTAACGCCGAGAGTGTCATTCAGGGAATCGGCGGCGCATTTTTTAAAGAAGATTCCTTTGACCGTATCGACTTTGATCCGGATATTGTTTTGGTTGCATACGGAACAAACGACTTTGGACATTATAAAACCTATGAGGAGCTCCGCGCGCACGCCGCAGCGCATCTTTCGCTGATTGCAAAGGAATACGCCGGCAAAAAGATTTTTGTCCTGTCCCCGATTTGGAGAGGACACCGCGACGGAAAAGCAATGGGAAGCTTTGAAGGATGCCGCAATGTAATCATTGAGGAAATCAAAAAACTTGAACTCATTCATATTGACGGATTAAATCTTGTGCCTCCTATTCCCGCGTTTTTCCGCGATGCTTACTTGCATCCAACCGATGAAGGCTTTGCTCTTTACGCGGAAAATCTGATTGCCGAGCTGCAAAAATACATCTAAAATCAAAAACAGTAACAATATTTCTTCAAAGAACACAAAACCGCTGCAACTTTTATCCTACATTCGGATAAAAAGTTGCAGCGGTTTTTATTTGTCGCACGCACAAATTTTATAATCGGTCTGTTCAGTTCCAAACAATATTGCAATATTGCTTGATGCAAATACCGTCTGTACGGCAAGAAAAGGCAAACAGGCTTTGGTCATTCGGCAGGAACATTTCTCTTGTAACGCTCTCCTTGCCATCTCCGGATTTCATATGCGTTTCTACGATAATATATTCTGTATTCGAACGCGTTGTCATTTTGAACGGCAAATCGCCTGCTGCATAATCTTCTTTGGAAATCATGTTGCCGTCCCCGTCAAACTGAAGCACGCTTGTACCAATCGGTGTCTCCATAAAGTAGGTACTCACTTCAATATTGGTATAAACGGTTTCGCTCTTTCCGTCTACCGTAACCGTTTTCTCCTCTTTTAACGCCTGACTGTCGGATATTCCCGCCGAGAGTTCGCCGCCGTGGCTCACACCTTGACCGGGCAGGAGGTATACCTTACCGGCCGCGGTTTGATACACGGGATTGTAGTAGAACGTACAAAAGTCTGCGGAGGCGGAAACATAAATTGTTCCTTTCATATCCATGCTGTCACCGGCATCGGACTTACAAAAAGCGGTCTGTACGTCCGACACGGCATTGTCGCCACTGTTCTTCCAATATTGTCCGCCTTCTTCATCCGTATATCTTGCATAAAAGAACGCGATACCCTCTATGCCGTCAAAAACATATTTTTTGTCGTTGCGGTTTTCCCTGTCTCCGAATTGGTGTAGCAATCATCTGCAAGTGTGGCATATACGCGCCTTTGATTTGACGCACTGTCAGATGCGTTGATTGTACCATCCGATAAAATCGTATCCGCATTCTCTTGAAAATTGCTTTCCAAATCCAAAGATTTTGCGGTGATAAAAACACCGATCAATCTGTCCTCGCTTGCACCGTCCAAGTTGTCCGCCGGTTCGGCTTTTGCAAAAGCAACCGCACCCGTTACGCCGAAAACAAAAGAGACAACCAACACACAGGCCAATATGATGATAACTGTTTTATTCTTCATCTTCTTCCTCCAAAAATCCATCAAATTTCAGTATATCGC
>CAYYCU010000159.1:0-3656 GCA_964470415.1 uncultured Ruminococcus sp. | reverse complement strand
AATAGGGGGCGACGAAGCGGGCGAACACAGGCAGGGTGATGGCATCCACCACCAGCGTGTTCAGCACGCCGTCGGTCATGCCGGCCTCGCCCACGGGCATGAAGCCGCCGCCGTAATAGCGGCCGTTGCAGACGGCGGCGAGGGTATAGCGCCCGGTGCGGCTCTCGCCGTCCAGCGTCACCGTCCAGCGGGAGGTCAGGGGACGGAACAGCACGTTGGCCGCCACGGAGACGAGATAGCTGCTCTTGCCGTCCAGCATCGGGCGGGAGCTGAAGCGGTGTACATCCGCCGCCACCCGGGCATCCACGCCGCTGCACCCGATGGTGAGGGCGAGGCGGCCATTGCAGTCGATGAGATCCAGTTCGGTCACAGGGCCGTCGAACAGGTTTTCCGCGTCGGAAAACTGCGCCGCCGCGTCGCCGAAATTTTTCAGAAAGTCGTTGCCCGTGCCGATGGGGATGGCGGTCATGGCAGCGTTGGGGAAGCCCGCGATGCCGTTGGCCACTTCATTGATGGTACCGTCGCCGCCGCAGGCGTAAAAGCGAAGCTCCCCGCCACTCTCCGCGAGGGAGCGGGTCAGGGTGGTGGCGTGACCGGCGCTCTGGGTCAGGACGCAGCGCACGTCAAGACCGTGCCGCTGGCGGAGCGCATCTGCCATGGAATAGATGCGGCTGACGCCGTCGCCCTTGCCCGCCTTGGGATTGATGATGAACACGTGTTGCATGGCTTTCGTCTCCGATCATTTATTTCCGTACTGGAACAGGTCGCATTTGATCATGCCGTTATAGAGCTTGCGCTTGCGGTCGGCTTCGCGGCCAAAGCAGCGCTCAAACTCCGTGTGGGAGGAGAGAACAGAGATGCGCCAGCTGTCCGGCAGCTTCCGCATGGCCGCGCCGAAGGCGCGGTAGAGCTGCTCTGCCTCCGCCTTATCCATCAGCCGCTCGCCATAGGGCGGGTTGGTCACCACGCGGCCATACTGACCGCCCCAGTGGAAGCGGGTGGCGTCCGCCAGTTCGAAGCGCACGGTGTCCTCTACCCCGGCCTTGACGGCGTTCTCCTGAGCGAGAGCCACGGCCCGGGGGTCGATATCGCCGCCCCAGATCTCGTAATTGCCGTGGAATTCCTTGTCCATGGCCTCCTCCGCCGCGTCCATCCAGAGTTTTGCGGGCGCCTGCGCCCATTTCTGCGCGTCAAAGCGGCGGTCCAGTCCCGGCGCGCGGTTTTTCGCGATGAGCGCCGCCTCGATGGCGATGGTGCCGCTGCCGCAGAAGGGGTCGCAGAAGGGGTCGCGCCCCCGATAGCGGGAGAGGATCACCATGGCGGCGGCCAGCGTCTCCCGCAGGGGCGCCTCCAGCGACACGGCGCGATAGCCCCGCTTGCGAAGGCCCGGGCCGGAGGTATCGAGGTAGAACTCCGCCACGTCGTTTCGCATGGCGAACTGGATCTGATACAGCTCGCCCGTCTCCGGCAGCGTTTCCAGCCCATAGGCCTTTCCCAGCCGCACGGCGGCGGCCTTCTTGATGATCTTCTGGCAGTGGGGGAGCGAGAACAGCTTGGAATTCAGGGAATAGCCCTTCACGGGGAACTGCCCGTCCCGGGGGATGTAGTCCTCCCAGTTTTGGCGGGCGGCGGCCTCATAGAGCTCGTCAAAGGTCTCGGCCCTCTCCTGCCCCACCAGCAGCAGCACACGCTCGCCGCAGCGGAGATTCAGATTCAGACGGCAGAGGTCGCGCCACTCGCCCTCGCAGCGGACGTGGCCGTTTTCCACCCGTACGTTTTGCAGGCCCAGGCGCTTTACCTCGTCGCCCACAAGGCCCTCCAGGCCGAACAGGCAGGGGATCATAAATTGCAGCATCGTTTTTCAATCCTTTATCTCAGAACTTCCGGGCCTCGCCCGGGAGATGGTCGCTTCTTCCATTATAGGACAGGGAAACGGAAAGCGCAAGCCGTCAGGCGGCTTTCCCGCGCCCCTTTGCGGGGCTTTTGGCGGCGGTTTTCGCGAAAAGACCCGCCGCGGAGCGTACTGCCGCGCGGCGGGCAAGAGGTTTTTCGACGGTTTTTACAGCTCGTTGATGACAGGGACGATCATGGGGCTGCGCTTGGTGTTTTTATAGAGATAGTTGCTGGCGGCGGACTTGACCACGCTGCGCAGCTCGCCGAGATCCCGGCTGCGGCGGCGGCAGACGGGCTCGGCGGCGGTCATGACGGCGTCGCTCAGATCCTTCAGCAGCTGCTCGTTCTCCTTCACATAGATGAAGCCGCGGGTCACGATCTCCGGGGGAGAGAGGATGTCGCGGTTATAGGAGCTGACGTTCACGATCACCACCACGATGCCGTCCTCCGCGATCTTCTTGCGGTCGCGCAGCACCGCCGCGCCCACGTCGCCCACGCCGGAGCCATCTACCAGCAGCACACCGGCGGGGACGGAATTTTCCTGCTTCATGTGGCGGGTGGTGAACTCGATGACATCGCCGTTTTCGGCGATGGCGATCTGCTTGGAGTCCATGCCCATCTGCATGGCGATGCTCCGGTGGGCCTGCAAATGGCGCTGCTCGCCGTGGAGCGGGACGAAGAAGCGGGGCTTCGCGAGAGCGTGGATGATCTTCAGCTCCTCCTGGCAGGCGTGGCCGGAGACATGGAGGGGAGAGTTGGCGGAGAACACCGCCTCGACCCCCTTGCGGAACAGCTCGTTGATGACGCGGCCGATGGACTTCTCATTGCCGGGGATGGCGGAGGCGGAAATGATGACCTTGTCCCCGGGACCCACCTCGATCTGCTTGTGGGTGGAGAAGGCCATACGGTACAGCGCACTCATCTCCTCACCCTGAGAGCCGGTGGTGATGATGACCTGCTGCTCGAGGGGCAGACCCTTGATCTTGTTCAGGTCCATCAGCGTGTTCTTCGGGATCTTGAGATAGCCCAGCTCGGAGGCCACGGCCACCACGTTTTCCATGCTGCGGCCGCTGACGGCCACCTTGCGCTTGTTGGCGGCGGCGGCGTTCATCACCTGCTGCACGCGGTAGATGTTGGAGGCGAAGGTGGTGACGATGATGCGCTTCTTGCAGCCGCGGAACTGCTGCTCCAGCGTCTCGCCCACGGTGCGCTCGCTCATGGTGTAGCCCTTGCGCTCGGCGTTGGTGGAGTCCATCATCAGCGCCAGCACGCCCTCCTTGCCCAGCTCGCCGATGCGGGCGAGGTCGATCACGTCCTCGTTGATGGGGGTGGAGTCGATCTTGAAGTCGCCGGTGTGGAGGATGACGCCCACCTTCGTGCGGATGGCGAAGGCCACGCTGTCGGCGATGGAGTGGTTCACATGGATGAACTCCACGCTGAACTTGCCCGCGCGGATGGTGTCGCCCGCCTCCACGGTGACGATCTTCGTGGAGGAGAGCAGTCCGTGCTCCTCCAGCTTCAGCCGGATGAGCCCCGCGGTGAGGCGGGTGCAGTAGATGGGCATGTTCACCTGCTTCAGCACATAAGGGATGGCGCCAATGTGGTCTTCGTGCCCGTGGGTGATGAAGAGGCCCCGGATGCGCTGCTTGTTTTTTACGAGGTAGCTCACATCGGGGATGACGAGGTCGATGCCGTACATATCGTCGCCGGGGAAGGCCATGCCGCAGTCCACCACGATGATCTCGCCGCTGCACTCGTAAACG
>CAYYCU010000158.1:0-3729 GCA_964470415.1 uncultured Ruminococcus sp. | reverse complement strand
TTATCCAAACAATTTTCCAAAAAAAGAAAATGGTTTTTCCGTTATTTTGCAAAAAGATTTAAAATTTAAAAATGGAAGTTCTCCCAGCCGTTGCGTGTCATCACTTGTATACCGCCCAAGCCGGAAGCTTCGGCAATATGCAAAGCAAGCGGAAATCCGTATAAAAGATGATCGCGAGAATGCGCATCGGCACACAGCGTTACACGGCCGCCCCGTTCTGCAATACGGCGTAAAAATATGGGAGCCGGATAGGGGGTGCGACGATAGCCTCTGGACATGGCGCCTGTATTGATTTCAAAAATCACATCATATTGAAGCAAAGTATCCAGTGCATCCAAAGCGGCGCGAAGATAACGTGGATCGGTTAGATCAAATAAAGAACCGTCATCATTGAATTTGGAAATCAAATCAAAGTGTCCGATGATATTACACGGCGTTTTCGCGGGAAGCTGTGCAACGGTTTGAAAGTAATCCTTTGCAAAGGCATAAAAATCTCCCCTGTAATACTTTTTTACCAAGGACACCAAGCTTTCACGGCTTTCATCTACCGAAAAATAAGAATCGCCAACACGTATATAATGCACGGAACCGATAACATAATCGTAACCTTGCGGAAAGAAATCCGCATAAATATCCTGTTCAATTCCAAGCAAAATGTGCAAACGGTTCTCATATTGCCGTTTCAAGCGCAAAATTTCACTTTGATACTTCTGTGTGTTTTCCAAACTCATACAGTAGCGCGTATCGAACGAAGTATACGAATGCCCCGAAAAGCCGAGCGTATCCATTCCTGCCTCTATGGCGGCAAGCACCATTTCTTCCGGCGTATGCTTTCCATCGCAAAAACAGGTATGGGTATGCAGATTTGACTTTGGAATTCTTTCGCTTTTCATGCAACAATCCTCTCTTTAAGCTTTTAAATTTTCTTCCACAAGTGTCTGTACTTTGTCACGAAGCTCTTCCGCGGTCAATGCTTTGACCGTTTCGCGGTCGATGACCGCAATTATTTTCAAGTCAACTTTTGTGGAATGAAGCGGAAAATTTTTAAAAACGCGATCGGTTCCGACAGTTGTCATAACGGCAATCGGCGCATCGGCTCGTTTTGCAAGAATGAAAGCCCCCGTTTTAAAACGCAAAAGCTCTCCTGTTTTACTGCGTGTTCCCTCCGGATAAATGCCGATATCCACACCGGTGTTATGCATCAGTTCTCCGGCCTGTTTGAGCGTCCGAAGTGCGCGAAGACCGTTGCCTCTGTCAATGGAAAGAAAGCCGGCATGATGAATAAAATTTCCAACAATCGGTATTTTAAAATTGGATTCTTTAGAGATGTAAGCAATTCTTCTGCGGCGCATACAGGATAAAACGGTCATCGGATCAAAGTCGGAGCGGTGATTGCTGACAAGCACGCAGGGCTCATTCGGCAAAAGATTTTCTCCTGTTAAGGTCACTTTCACACGAAGCACGGACATTACCCAATCCATCACCAGCCAAATCATGAAAGAACACCATGCTTTCGGCTTTTTGATTTTTTTGCGCTTTGGCAAGAAAATAATGGAAAAAAGATAAAGAAGAATCAAAAAAGCAACAATTGAGGCAATCACCGCACCGATATAAATCGGAAGCAACCACCAAAGCCCGATGTTTGGGGCCAACAGATACAGTACGGTGGTGGCAATGGCTCCCAAAATCAAAAACAGATAATTCAGCATAACAAATCCTTTCATGATTGCACACATATTTTAATACGGTTTCATTTTATCACAGTTCTCTTATCAAGTCAAGAACATTTTGGGAATCCGTGTAAATTCTTTTTTGATTTTTAAGCCGAAATCGAAAGCCGAATATTTCCGATAGAATTCCGCTGTTTTGTTTGTCGCACAGAAATCTTTTTGCCCTTTTTTCAAAAACATCTTGACAAAATTCGATTTTATGGTATGATGATGATAGTTTTTATAAAAAGGAGTAACAACATGCAATTTCAAAATCCGAATATTTCAATTTTAAAAGATAAAAAGCTGTATATTTTCGATATGGATGGCACCATTTATCTCGGAAACAATGTTTTTCCGTATGCAATTCGCTTTATCAAAAATTTGAGAAAAAACGGAAAACGTGTTTTGTTTTTTACAAACAACGCTTCCCATTCCCCAACTTTTTATTTGGAAAAATTGACGCGCCTCGGATTCGAGCCCTCGATTGAAGAAATTATGACATCCGGAGATGTTACCATTGAATTTTTATTGCGTCACCGTGCTTCCAAAAGCGTTTATCTTGTCGGCACACCGGATTTGGAAAATAATTTCCGTCAACGCGGAATTTCATTACTGAACGGAGACGAGGAAAAAGCCGATATTGTCATTACAAGCTTTGATACAACCTTGACATACGAAAAGCTGAACCGGGCATGCAGATTGATTCGCGGCGGCGCAGAATATCTTTCCACACATCCGGATTTTAATTGCCCAACGGAGACAGGATTTATTCCGGACAGCGGCGCCATTGCCGCATTTGTCACCGCCTCTACCGGCAAAGTGCCGACTTATTTTGGAAAGCCCTATCGCGAAACGGTGGAGATGATTTGCGAAGCAACCGGCTGTACAAAAGAAGAAATGTGCATTTTCGGCGACCGTTTATACACCGATATTGCAATCGGACGCCGGCACGGCGTCACGGCGGTTTTGGTTCTTTCCGGAGAAACGCAGCCAAACGATGTGGAAGCGGCAGAGGAAGCAGACCGTCCGGATTTTGTTTTTGATTCTTTGGACAATGTAGACCGAGAAATGTTTTAACCATACAGACGCAACACCCAAACAACCGTTATGCTGTTTGGGTGTTGTTTTTTGTTCTTTAAAACCGAAATTTTTTATTCTTCTTGTTATAACAGGTACAACAGGAAATATCCTGCTCTGTCAGTTTCACCAACACGGTATCTTCCCCAATACATTCAATTTTGTGCCACGGTATTACAAGGTCCTCTTCTTTTCCAAAACCGAAAAATCCGCAATGGCCGGTGATAATTAAAGCAAGAATTTTTGCATCTTCACAGTCAAACTCAAAATCACTTGCATAACCGAGGCGCGTGCCATCACACAGATTAATGATTTCAAGGTGCCTCAAGTCGGCAGTGCTGTAACGCTTCATAATTGTGCAGCTCCTCTCGGTAAAATCTTTTCCCTCCAGTATATGCCGAAAAAAGAGATTACTTGGCTGTCCGACCGAATTTCTTAAAAAATATCCGTCCAAACAGAAATTGCAGGAAGATGCTGATAACAAGCAATAGGCAGGTTATAACGTTCCATTCTCCAAGTCCGAAAACAGCATGAATTTGCGGAAAAAGAACGGAAAGTAAAATCACCGCCAATGCGGGCAAACCGATGGAAACACACGGTATCAGATAGGCTTTTAATGAAATATTTCGTTTTACCGAAGCCGCTGTCCCAAAAAGCGAAGAAAGCTGCTGAATTAAGAGAACGGAAAAAAGATAAGCGGAACAAGCCGATGAAGAAATCACGCCGAAAAGCGCAAGAATCAATGCCGGCAAAACGGAAGCGGTCGTACCGATGATTGGAAAAAGCCAAAGTTTTTTATCGGACAGCATTTTTTGCAAATTGGCACTGCAAAATGCAAACGGACGCGACAGCTGTGTTGGTGCAATCGGAAGTGAAAGAAGCCACAGGATTCCAATCGGTTCCGCTATCATCAGTTGGTATATCCATGCAAATCCGCCGA
>CAYYCU010000157.1:2388-3749 GCA_964470415.1 uncultured Ruminococcus sp. | reverse complement strand
CTTTGGACAAAGGTGAAAATACGTTGTCTTTCATTCTCTTCCAGCAAGCGGTGCTTCCCGTTCGTTTCAATATAACGGCATTGCATAATGCCGGACACATCATCCGAAAACAAAAGACTGTACTGTGCATTTTTCAAATCCGCATAAACGCGGCACTCGCCCGTTGGCGTAACCGAAGATATTGTTGCTTTGATCAAACGCATATTCAATGCCTCGGTATCAAAACGGCTCGCTTCAATAAATTCCGCTTGCAACAATTCCATATCCGTATCAAACATATCCGCATTCTCGGTTGGCGGCAGTGCAGCGCAGGCTTTGCGATAAATACAAACCGCTTGGCAGATTGCAGTCAAATCCATATCCGTCGAAGGGTTATCGGTTCGCAAAAAAGTCCCTTCTCCGGTTACGCATCCGTAGAGATGCGTCTTTCCGTCTGAAATTCCAACCTTTCCAAGTACCAGAATATCGGTCAGTTCGGAAAGCTTTTTTGCGGCATGCGGAGATTTGAGAACCGCACGGTTTTTGTTTGCATCTCCGTAAAGACACCGAGACACCGAAAAAACAGTCGGGGCGTGAAAATGAAAAATCAAAAAGGAAGATGCAGTACCGACCGCCAAAGAAGAAAAAGAAAGAATGATTTCCAAGATGCTTTTGTCGTTGGCAAAAGAAAAAATACCGATTGCCGTCAACGGAAACAAAAAAAGCAGTACCGCAATGCTGTAAAATTTTAAATAAGGACGAACAACATCCGCGGAATTTGCCTTTGCGGATGCATTTTTTTCACACGGTATGCAAAAGCAATTCATGGCACCTAAAAAAGAATTTTGAGCGGTCAATACCGCAATTGCCACAGCCTCTCCGGCCGTTAGTTCGGAGCCGCCGTAAAGCATATTTTCTGCATACGGAGGAAGAATTTCGCTGCCGTAGGAGTAAATGCAATCGGCGTTTTTGGGAAGATTGGTATAAACGGCTTTTCCGTTTTGATCCGGGTGTAAGGTCAAAACACATAAATCTTTTGCAGACACCAGTCGGCAATCACACGGCACAATATCCCCGGCGTGAAGCAACAAAATATCTCCTGCTACCGTGTTTCTCGCACTTACCGTATAGGTTTTCCCGTTACGCAAAACCGTAACGGTCGGGATGCGGTATCCGGCCAAATGCGCATTCAATTTCTTTTCGGTTTGCGAAAGCCAAATCGCGTATATCAGTCCGATAGCAAAGCATACAAATGCACTTATTCCGGCCGCAATCTCCAAAAAACAAACCGCCAGCAAACAGAAAAAAAGGAACAACAGCAAAACGGGATCGGCTATCCATTTTTTAAAAATGTCAAAACCGTTGTTTGAAGCGCTGTCAAA
>CAYYCU010000157.1:0-2288 GCA_964470415.1 uncultured Ruminococcus sp. | reverse complement strand
CGGGAAAAAGATTTTTCGGCAATCCATTTTACCGCCGCTTCTGTAAAGCTCAACTTTATATTTTTTTCGGAAAGAGCCTCTTTGAGTTCATTCAGCATAATAACGGCAATACGGACAAAATCTTCCTCATCCAATTGACGGAAGGTGATAATTTCGTCTACGCGGTTTAAAAATTCCGGACGCAGAAAGGTTTCCAGTGCTTTTTGCGTTTTGTTATCACATTCCGCAACGGAATCGGCGGTATAAAAGCCTGCCAATGCGGCAGAATGATCGGAGCCTGCGTTGGTCGTCATAATTATTACCGTATTTTCAAAATTTACGGTTTTTCCGCGCGCATCGGTAATTCTTCCATCGTCCAAAATTTGAAGCAAAATATTCAAAACATCGGGATGCGCTTTTTCGATTTCATCAAACAAAACAATGGAATATGGTCTGCGGCGAATTTTTTCGGTCAGCTGTCCCGCTTCATCATATCCCACATATCCGGGAGGTGCGCCGATAATACGGGAAACAGAATGTTTTTCCATAAACTCGGACATGTCGAGACGGATTAAAGTTTCGGGAGAATGGAACAAATCATTGGCCAATGTTTTTACAAGCTCGGTTTTTCCAACCCCCGTGGGGCCTGCAAAAATGAAAGAAACGGGCTTTCGTTTATAAGAAATACCGGCGCGATTGCGTTTGATTGCCTTGGATACCGCTTCCACTGCGGCATCTTGTCCGATGATGCGCTCCTTCAAACGGCTTTCCAAGCGATCAATCCGTTCAAATTCGTTTTCCGTAATGTTGGTAGCGGGAATTCCTGTCCAAAGTTCAATGACATTGGCAATTTCATTTTCGGTCAGCACAATTTGCTTTGCTTCGGGTTCAAGTGCTTCCAACCGTGCCGAAAGTTTTAGTTCTTCGGAGCGTATTTTGGTAATTTCTTCATAGCGCGCCTGCTCTACGGAATCATTTCCCGCAACTTCCCCTTCCAGTTCTTCGCGCTTTTGTTTCAAGCCCAAAAGGCGGTCTCTGATGGAATAAGATTCGTTAATGGCAGCCGATGAAAGCGACAGATAAGAAGCGGCTTCGTCCAACAAATCAATGGCTTTGTCGGGCAGATAGCGATCGGTAATATAACGTTCGGAAAGCACCACCGTACGGTATAACAGTTCTTCCGGAATATGCACGGAATGAAAATCTTCATAATAATGCTTGATTCCGCTCAACATTTCCACTGTTTCTTCGATTGACGGTTCATTGACCGTTACAGGTTGAAATCTGCGCTCCAATGCAGTATCTTTTTCAATATATTTGCGATATTCGTTGAGCGTTGTTGCACCGATAATTTGTACTTCCCCGCGTGAAAGTGCCGGCTTTAAAATATTGGCTGCATTTACACTGCCCTCCGCTTCACCGGTTCCTACAATATTATGCACTTCATCAATAACCAAAATGGCGTTTCCAACTTCGCGCACTTCATTTAAAAGCCCCAAAATACGGGACTCAAACTGACCGCGAAATTGCGTTCCTGCCACCAAGGCCGTCATATCCAGCAAATAAATTTCTTTTCCTTGCAGTTTATAAGGAACCTTTCCTGCCGCAATCCGAAGCGCAAGCGCTTCTGCAATGGCAGTTTTTCCGACACCGGGCTCACCGATTAGACACGGATTGTTTTTTTGTCTGCGGCACAAAATTTGAATTACACGCGCCAATTCTTTATCCCGCCCGATAATTCGATCCAGTTTTCCTTCTCGCGCATATTGTGTGAGGTTTCGGCTGTATGTCGGCAAAAATTTTAATTTTTTTGCTTCTTTTGCCTTCTTTTTTGCGTTTTTGCCATCCTGATCCGATTCTTTCGGATTCGATGTTTCCGGCAACTTTTCGCCGTCATTTACCGAAAAAAGTCCTGCATCGCGGAAAAGCTTTGGGAGATCGATGGCAGGGGCACCGCCCTCTTCTTCACCGGTTTCATCATCTGCCGGCATGTTTTCTTCTGCCTGCGCCAGCATCGCGTCAAAATCGGCATTCGCATCTTCCAACTGTTCGGGTGAAATACCGAATTGATTCATAACATTTCCCACAATATTGTCAACGGGAACGCCCATTTCTTTTGCACATTTGAGACAAAGCCCTTTGGTAACCTTTTCTCCGTTTTCTACCTTGGTAACAAAAATAACCGCCATACGCTTATGGCATTGAGAACACTTGACCATGAATTTTGATACGTTTATCCGAGACGCTCTCGGAACCCTTTCTTTGAAAAATCGGAAAAGCACAAGCTTTGCGGTACCTTTCCGTAACCG